>NZ_FNFK01000062.1 GCF_900101165.1 Alkalibacterium thalassium
CACATATGCCAGCGAAATGGCTGAAAATCATTGAGCTCGCACAGACGTATGTGCAAAGTGTCGCCTGATTTGGCACCTGATCCCGAAGTGGTCTACATCAGCACGAAAAAGAACATGAGCATTTGGCAAAGCGAACCCTTGACAAACCGAACTTTTGAATGGTTTAAACTGGTTAAATTCAAGGGTGTATTTGTCATGCCTTTGATTTGTCTACCGTCACCCTTGTGACCTTAACTGAAACCATTCAAGTGTTTGTCAAGGGCAAATGCGGCTCCGATTGGTATAGTCAGTGGGCCTTCACCACCTTTAATTTTTAGTTTTCATAAAAAATTTGACAGTTCCAGAAAACAGGTTCTCTACCTTTCGAGTAAACAACCTGCTTTCAGTTTAATGTTCAGTTATCTTGAATGCTAATCGAGTTTGTCCGTCCTGTCAACTAATTGACCTTTATCAGACCGATCAGTCTCTCTGATAAGTGACCACAGGTTTACGTGCGGCCGTTACTTCATCCAGGCGTTTGACAGCTTTCGTGAACGGTGCTCCCGTCACAGTTTCCGGATTGTTTTCTGCATCTTCTGCTATTTCGATCATAGCATCAGCAAAAGCATCCAGCTGTTCTTTCGCCTCCGTTTCAGTTGGTTCGATCATCAGACATTCTTCAACAATCAGCGGGAAGTAGACTGTTGGTGCGTAGAAGCCGTAGTCCAGCAGACGTTTGGCAATATCAAGCGTACGTACCCCCAGTTTTTTCTGACGGACGCCGCTTAAGACGAACTCATGCTTACAGTGTGAACTGTACGGTGTGTCGTAATATGGCTCCAGACGGGCTTTCAGATAGTTCGCGTGCAGGACAGCATCCTCAGACACCTGCTGCAGGCCGTCTGCTCCCATGGAACGGATATAGGAATAGGCACGGACGTTGACGCCGAAGTTACCGAAGTATCCCTTCACTCGACCGATCGATTGCGGATGATCAGTTGTTACTTTATAGGTGTCTCCTTCTTTTGCAATACGTGGAGACGGCATGAAGGCTTTCAGATAGTCTTTCACGCCGATCGGTCCGGAACCAGGTCCGCCCCCACCATGCGGTGTACTGAAAGATTTATGCAGATTCAAGTGGACGACATCGAAGCCCATTTCGCCTGGTGTTGATTTACCTAAAATAGCATTTGCATTTGCTCCGTCATAATAGAGCAGTCCGCCCGCTTCATGAACGATTTCAGCAATTTCAACGATGTCCACTTCAAACAGACCTAGCGTATTCGGATTCGTCAGCATCAGTCCGGCAGTATCCGGTCCGACCGCAGCTTTCAGCGCATCGATTCCGACACGTCCCTGCTCGTTTGATTTGATTTCCACGACATCATAGCCGGCAACGACTGCACTCGCCGGATTTGTTCCGTGAGCTGAATCGGGAACCAGGATCTTACGGCGCTGTTCGCCTTCCCCATTTGCTTCATGATACGCTTTAAAAATAAGCAGCCCTGCCCACTCACCTTGAGCACCGGCAGCCGGTTGTAAGGAAATAGCATCCATCCCGGTGACTTCCTTGAGGTTCTCTTCCAGTCGATACATCAGTTCCAATGCTCCTTGAGCCGTTTGGGCTGGTTGGAACGGATGGATCTGAGCAAAGCCGCTGTACCGTGCAATGTCTTCATTGACTTTCGGGTTGTACTTCATCGTACACGAGCCAAGCGGATAAAAGCCAGTCTCGATCCCGAAGTTCTTGTTAGATAAGCCTGTATAGTGACGCATGACTTGAAGCTCGGACAATTCAGGAAGTTCAGCTGCATCTTCTCTAATCAGATGCTCAGGTATAACGCCTGTCAGATCCGTTTTTTCAACAGAAGACTCCGGAAGACTGTAGCCTTTACGTCCCGGTCTGGAAATTTCGAATAGTAAATCGTTATAGACTGCAGTCATGTTATTTCCCCTCCCCTGCTAAAAGTGATACTAGATGGTCCATTTCTTCTTTCGTCCGTTTTTCCGTGACGCATAAGAGCATGGCATTCTCTTCGTTAAGTGCTTCAGACACATCGAACCCTCCGACTATTTGATGGTCAAGCAACTGGTCAGTGACCTCGTTGAATGGGCGGTCCAATTTGACAACAAATTCATTAAAGAAGTCATTGTCAGACAGAACAGTCAGTCCTTTATCAGCCAGTTCTTTTTTCACATAGTGGGCATGATTCAAGTTCTGCTGAGCCATTTCCTGCAGACCCACTTTACCTACTGCTGCAAGGAATACTGAGGACCCAAGGGCTAACAGAGCCTGGTTCGAACTCATATTAGATGTCGCTTTTTCACGGCGAATGTGCTGCTCCCTAGTCTGCAGCGTCATAACAAAGCCGCGCTTGCCGTCTTTATCCGTTGTTTGACCAACGATACGGCTCGGGACTTTACGCATGTATTTTTTCTTCACTGCAAAGTATCCACAGTGGGGGCCGCCGAAGCTCATTGGAATACCGAATGGTTGAGTATCACCGACAACGATATCAGCTCCCAGTTTTCCAGGTGCTTCAAGCAGAGCGAGAGCCAGTGGATTGGCCATGACGATAAGGATACCTTTTGTATCTTCAAGAAGTGATTTTATTTCTTTAAGGTCTTCAATCGTTCCGAAGAAGTTAGGGTATTGAATGATCACAGCAGCTGTCTCCTCATCAATGGCTGACTTCAGTTCATCTATATCCGTGCGGGTACCGTTCAGACTGACTTCTTTCACTGAGTATTCCATGCCATATGCATAAGTATGAATGACTTCTTTTGCCTGAGGATGCAGGGCTTTTGAATACAACACATTCTGTTTCTTCGTAGCTGAAGTAGCCAGGTTGCAGGCTTCGCCTAAGGAAGTGAAGCCGTCGTATAAACTTGAGTTGGCTACGTCCATACCTGTCAGTTCACACATCATGGTCTGGAATTCAAACAGGGCCTGCAGTTCGCCTTGACTAGCTTCCGGCTGATACGGGGTATAAGCCGTCATAAATTCGGAACGCAAAAGCACATGATTGACGATGCTGGGACTATAGTGGTCATATACGCCTGCTCCTAAGAAATAGGCGTGACTTTCTGTTGTTGTATTTTTAGCTGCCAATTCTTTCATGTACTTGGTGAGTGCCTGTTCGCTCAAGGCATCTTCCAGATCAATCGCTTTATCTTTTGTTGCGAGAGTCGATTCAGGGATATCAGAAAATAGGTCTTTAATCGATGAGACACCGATCGTTTCAAGCATCTCCTTGCGGTCCTGATCAGTTGTCGGCAGATAACGGTGTTGGTTAGTCAAAAAATCCACTCCTTCATGTCTTTTGATGTCAAAAAAAGAGCAGAAAGAAGAGCGAATGAGATCCGTTCTTCTTCCTACAAGGGTTATAGTCCTGAAACGTACTCGTCGTATGCCGAAGCATCCATCAGTCCGGAAACATCGACTGGTTCAGATGACTGGATTTCAACAAGCCAGCCTTCTCCAAAGGGCGCTTCATTCAGTTTTTCAGGTTCATCTTCCAAGGCACTGTTGATTTTGGATACTGTGCCTTTTACGGGAGAATAAATTTCAGAGGTGGATTTCACTGACTCAACAGTCGCAAATTCATCCTCTGCTTCGAGTTCAGCGCTTAATTCCGGCAGTTCAACAAATACAATGTCGCCCAGCTGTTCTACAGCATAATCGGAAATTCCTACACGGACGTAGTCATCATTGATTAGTTCGATCCATTCGTGTTCTTCTGTGAAATATAGTCTAGCTTTGTCTGTCATCATTATTCCTTCTTTCAGATGTTATTTATCGCTTCAGTTCTTTAAAAAATTCTTCTTGATCAGTCTGGCTGGAATGCGTTTCTTACGGACTTGAATATAGACCGTGTCTCCCAGCTTGCCTTCAGATTTTCTCATTCTCAGGAAACCAATGCTCTTCCCAAGTGTCGGAGACTGGGTCCCTGATGTGACGACTCCTATTTCTTCGTCTGCTTCATTATATACCGGATAGCCTTCTCTGGCTATTCCTCTTTCAAGCAGTTCAAATCCTCTGGACAAGTAAATAGTTCCTTCTTCTTTCTGCTTTTCCAGAGCTGCCTGGCCGATAAATGGTTCCGGCTTATCCCATTTCACTGCAAAACGAAGCCCGGCTTCAAGAGGTGTAATGTCTTCAGACAAGTCTTGTCCGTAAAGCGGCATACCTGCTTCCAGACGAAGCGTATCTCTGGACCCGAGTCCACATTCAGCTAGATCATACTGTTTTCCTGCGTCCTTGAACGCCTGCCACAAGTCTTGAGTCTGGTTCCAGTTGACGTAACATTCAAATCCATCCTCACCTGTATAGCCTGTTCTGGAAACGAGCACGTCTGTAAATGCGCCGGCTTCAGCGATTTCCGTAAAGTGATAATTCTTCAGTTCTTTAATGTCATCCCCAAACACTTCAGCAACCACATGTGCCGCATCTGGGCCCTGAACAGCGATCAGTCCTGTTTCAAGAGATTTATCTTCAATCGTGACCGATCCGTCCTGATGCTTCAGCAGCCAGTCTCTGATTTTGTCTGTATTCGATGCATTCGGTGTCAGCAGATACGCTGATTCATTCTTTTTGAATATAATGATGTCGTCCAGGATGCCACCTGTTTCATTCGTGACCAGAGTATATAGCGCCTGTCCATTTGAAATGGCCGCCAAATCGTTCGTTATCAATCTATTGAGCCAAGCTGTCGCCTGCTCTCCTTGAACCTCGATCTCTCCCATGTGAGATACATCGAACAGTCCCACTCGCTCACGAACAGCGTGGTGCTCTTCTATCAGTTTGTTAAACTGGATCGGAAGGGCCCATGACCCAAAATCCACCAGCTTTATTCCATTATCAGTATAGTAATCATATAAGGGTGTTCGTTTTAACTGACTTGCTTCTCCTGCCACTCTCATCCCTCCACTGCTTCTTCACTATTAAATACAAGTGATGTTCTCCTACATTCTAACATGATTTTATTCGTTATCAAACAGGTGAAATGACCATTACTACAAAAGAATACGTTTACATTTTTATATAACGAACACTATCCACTACAATATCTTTAATTGTTCGATTTTGTGTTTTGCTGAAATACGTGTTCATCAACAATTTACTTTTTATGTCCGTGCAAAGCTTATGTTATACTTATTATACTACAAAGGAGGCACTAATATGAAACCAGAGATATCTGATTTTACTTTTTACAATCCTGTTAAAATACTGTTCGGTAGGAATAAAATCGAACAATTAGATAAGCACATCCCTTCTGATAAGAAAGTTCTCATCTTGTACGGTGGCGGCAGTGTGAAACGATTCGGTACGCTTGACCGTGTAAAAGCAGCCTTGACACATGAGACTGTCGGTGAATTCGGCGGCATCGAAGCCAATCCGACATTTGAAACCTGCATGCAGGCAGTCGAGCTTATAAAGGAAGAAGGGTATGATTATCTGCTGGCAGTCGGTGGCGGATCAGTCATTGATGGCGTGAAATTCATTGCTGCAGCAGCAGAATTCGATGGAGACCCGTCTGATATTTTCGGAAAAGGAGTCGGAGCCGGCAAACCTGTCCAGTCTGCCCTGCC
The DNA here is from genome assembly GCF_900101165.1 of Alkalibacterium thalassium. Lineage (GTDB taxonomy): Bacteria > Bacillota > Bacilli > Lactobacillales > Carnobacteriaceae_A > Alkalibacterium > Alkalibacterium indicireducens. The sequence continues at coordinate 5,572 of NZ_FNFK01000062.1, forward strand.
TTTCGGAACGATTCTGACTCTCCCCGCTACTGGATCCGAAATGAATGAGACGTCAGTTATTTCATTCAAGGAGAAGAAAGCTAAAGTCAGCTTCAGTAGCTGGGAAGTTTTTCCGAAATTTTCCGTTCTGGAACCTGAACTGACCTATACCCTTCCAAAAAGACAACTGGCTAATGGCATTACCGACTCGTTCATTCATATTCTGGAACAGTACCTGACATACCCTGTGGGAGGAAAAGTACAGGACGAATTCGCTGAAGGTCTACTTCGCATCCTGATTGAAATCGGGCCCGATGTGGTTGACGAGTCAAAACATGACTATAACTTAAGAGCTAACTTCATGTGGACCGCTACTCTGGCGCTGAATCGCCTGCTGTCCAGAGGAGTCCCTGGAGACTGGTCGACACATGCACTTGGCCATGAGATCACTGTCTTGAACAATACAGACCATGCACGTACGCTTTCTGCAATCATGCCGGCTGTGATGACGGTCCGTAAACTCAAGAAATGGGACAAACTAGTTCAATATGCTGAAAAAGTCTGGGGCATCCTAGACGGGACTGAAGAAGAGAAAATCGATGCAGCCATACTCAAGACAATCATTTTCTTCAAGTCGATCGACATGCCAGTCAACCTTTCTGAAGTCAATGTAAAAGAAGAGGATATCGATACCTTAGTGTCACAACTCGAAGCACACGGCAATGATTCTATATCGGAACGTGGCGACCAGACTTTGGATGTTTCAAGAGAAATCTACAGAACGGCTCTTCACAAAAATTATTGAGCACCAATTCAGGAGTGGTAAGAATGTTGAAGAACACTTGGCTGAAGTATACGTATCTGACGCTTTCTGCTGGTCTCGTTCTCGCTGGCTGCAATATCGATGATGACAGTGAGGATATCGACGAGCCGGATGAAGAAGTCATCGCACCCGAACAAGATGACGAAGTTTTAGATGAAGACGAAAACAACAGTGATGATGACTACACCGTATCACAAGATCTTGAAGTCTGGTTCCCCAAGTTGGAAGACACCTGGCTTGAATACGAGGGTGAAGGCATAGAGTATGCCTCATTCACCCGTTATCCTCAGTTCGCCCATGATGACACGCTTCAGATGATTGAATCGACTTCTGGAACCGATGTGGTTACTGTCTATGAGTATACTGAGGATGAAATACGGGAAATTTTTGTACGTCCGGAAACCTATTTCAGAGATGATATGATAGACACCGGATTGAGCAGTGCGCAGGATGACCACGAAATTATTCTCCAGCTGCCTATTGAAGCCGGTCACTCCTGGGAGAGCCCGACTGGCTCAGTAACTGAAATAACTGATGTGGAAGTCGAAATTGACCTCCCTTTCGGAACCTTTGATGCAATCGAACTGACGCGCGAACGCGAAGGCAATACGACAGTGTATTACTATGCTGACGGCATTGGGCTGGTCGAGCGCATTTCAAATCCCGGTGACGATAAGATGGAGATTCGTTCAACATTGACAGAACTTGCGGAAAATCAGCCAGAAGAACATTCCGTGACAGTTTTTACACTCGATGATCAGGCTACTGAGCTTCAAGCTGTCAATACGCCTATTGAGTTGTATACTAACGAGCCTATTCGAGTGGCTTTGACAGAAGTCCTGAGAGGACAGGCCGAGGGTTACGACTCTTTAGCTCTGATTGCTGAGTCAACTGAAATCATCTATATGTATCTTGGAGATGATGGCATCGCGTATGCCGACTTTTCCGTAGAACTGATTAATGATATGAATGCCGGATCGGGAATCGAGTCACTCATTGTTCAAGCACTGGTCAATACCATTGGAGGCTACTACAATGTTGAAGAGGTTTCGCTGACAGTCGATGATGAGCCCTACTCTTCCGGACACCTCCACAGGGAAGAAGGAGAGACTTGGCCAGTTGACCATTCACTAGTCAGCTGGTAACTAACGGAATAAGTACTAAATAAGCCATTTTATTCTCAGGAATGGCTTATTTTAGTGAGTAATTTTAATTTGAGCATATTAGAAAAAAGGAAGAGCCGCGGCTCTTCCTTTTTTCATTCAGCTTATCTTTATTTGATCAGTTCGTAGATTGCTTCTGCGTAGATTGCCATTGCATTCATAAGATCATCTACAGCCATGAATTCATTGGCCTGGTGCATCGTATCGACACTGTCCGGGAACATTGCGCCGTATGCGACTCCGCGTTCCATCAGACGGCCGTATGTTCCGCCACCAATAACCATTTCGTGAGCTTCAAGCCCAGTCTGACGATGGTAAACGTCCAGCAGTGTTGTCACAAGCGGATCGTTGGCAGGAACATAGTGAGGTTCCTTCCCTTCACTGTTTGAAAGCTCTACATCATACTGAGACAGCTTGTCTTTGAAAGTATCTAAGATCTTATCTTCTGTTGTCCCTTGAGGGTAACGCATATTGACCGTAATTTTTCCGCCTTCTTCTGCTTTATAGGAGAAGACACCCGGATTGGAAGTCAGCTCTCCCATTACGGAGTCCGTATGATCGATACCCAGTTTTTTCCCTTCAGGATCATCGTGCAGATAAAGTGTGATGACTTCCAAGAAAGTTTTTGCATCTTTTCCAAAATTAAAGTCTGATAAATAACGTGCCAGGTAAGTCGCTGCATTGACTCCACTGGCCGGCTTGCTTCCGTGAGCCGCTTTACCGGTGAATTCCAGCGTTACTTTGTTTCCGTCCACAGCCGCTGTCCCTTTGACTGGTAGTCCATTAAGGAAGTCAGTCAGTCCAGATTCGATAGCTTGAGGGTCGTCACTTTTAACGACGGCTACCGCATCTTGAGGAACCATATTCGGACGCAGGCCTGATTCAAACTGAACTAATTCATTTGATGCTCCGGACCCGTCTCCTTTTGTTTCGATGAATACAGTTGTATTCCCTTTTTCACCATTAATGATCGGGAATGTGGCATCCGGTGAGAAACCAAAGTCAGGTTCAGGCTCAGTTTCAAGGTAATGCTTGATGCCTTTCCATTCACTTTCTTCATCAGTTCCGATGATGAAACGGACTTTCTTGGAGACTGGAAGATCAAGGTCTTTGATCATCTTGATCGCATAATAAGCCGCCATACCAGGCCCTTTGTCATCACTTGATCCACGTGCATAGAGACGGCCATCTTTGATCACGGGTTCAAACGGATCTGTTTCCCATCCCGTTCCTGTAGGGACAACGTCGACGTGAGCCAGTACGCCCATGAGTTCGTCTCCGTCACCGTATTCGATGTGGCCGGCCCAGTTATCTACATTTTTTGTTGTGAAGCCGTCACGGTCACCTAAAGCCAGAAATGCCTCAAGTGCTTCCTTGGGTCCAGGTCCTACAGGCGCTTCCTCTGTTGCTTTATCATCATCACGCACACTATCGATACGAAGCAGGTCAAATAAATCTTCCAAAAACGCGTCTTTACGTTTCGCTGCTTCAGCTTTCCAGTCAATTGAGTGTTCAGTCATTCTTACATTCCTCCTAAACATTTTCGTGTCTCTTTTTCTATTTTATCATTTATTTCATCAAACTCCAATTAAAGATGACACAAACACTTCTCACCACTTTATCCAGTGAGCTAAATATGCCGACTGGTTTTTACTCGACTGGATAGTATTTGAAGAGTAAACTAAAGGAAAGGAGGCATGCTAGATGAATAAAATAACTAAAAGAAAAGTAGAATCTTTTATTACTGAACGAAAAAAAGACAGTTATAAAGGTACGTACGGTCGGGTACTGTTAGTTGGAGGTAACGAAAATATGGGTGGAGCGATTATTTTATCTGCTTCAGCCTGTGTTCACAGCGGTGCAGGTCTGGTGACAGTAGCTACAGATCCAAGTAATCACGCTGCCCTTCACTCCAGACTTCCTGAAGCGATGTGTCTGCCGTTGTATGATCTCCAGCAGTTGGAATCCATGATTGATGGGATGGATGTGATCGTCGTCGGACCGGGTCTGGGTCGTGATCAGAGGGCGGCTGATGTAATGAAAACCGTTTATGAAACAATTGACGAGGAGCAAATCCTAGTTCTGGATGGGGATGCTATTCATCTGCATGTCAATGAAAATCTCCCTCCTCTGAAAGCAGAACTGATCGTGACGCCTCATTTAGGTGAGTGGCGTACACTGACTGGTGTACCGATCGATGATCAAGACGTTGAACTGAACCATCAGAAAGTAAAGGAACTGAATGCGGTAGTGGTTTTGAAAAAAAGTCGGACGGAGGTCTATTACGAGGATGAAGTCTGGGAAAATACTGCCGGGAATCCTGCAATGGCTACTGGCGGCATGGGTGATACTCTGGCTGGAATGATTGCCGGTTTTGTCGCACAGTTTGAGCATAAGAAACACGCTGTTCTGGCATCTGTATACCTGCACAGCTACATTGGTGATGAACTAGCCAGACACCAGTACGTTACCTTGCCAACACATATTATTGAGCAGATTCCTGAAACAATGAAAACTTTTGCAAAATACGACAGTGGGAAACGGTTCGTTTGAGTGGTCTTTGGATCCTTGAACTACCCCCACTTTCGCTCACGCTTAGAAGTGGGAGATTCCTGGGAACAAAGTAGACTTGACACACTTGTTTAATAGAGTATCAGCGGTTGCTTTTATTTACCAGGCTACCCCCGTAGTCCCTACGGTTGGAGTGTGTTAGACAAACTGTAGTATTTTAATGCCTTCGTTTAAAATATTGATACTTGCATTGATATCTCTGTCATGATGCGCTTTGCATTCTGGGCAGATCCACTCTCTGATATGCAGATGTTTCTTCCCGGCGTTATGCCCACAAGACGAGCACAGTTGACTGGAAGGATACCACTGACTGACTTTAACTAGAGAGC
>NZ_FNFK01000063.1 GCF_900101165.1 Alkalibacterium thalassium
TGTTTTTTAAGCACATCAAACAACATTTGACCATTAAAACGTACTATTCACAGTCTGAACAAGGCGTGGAGAATCAAGTGATTCTTGCGATGATTGTCTACTTACTGACGTTACTGATGAAACTGGAATTACGCTTGAAATCAAGCCTCTTCACTATTTTGAGACAAATCAGAGCGTTACAGTATGAACCGTTTGCGTATTTCAAAGAATCGTTCGCACCTGGTTAAGTGAAAGAGAATACAAAAAGACTAAACCACAACTGAATAACCCTAAAAATTTCTGGAAAAAGTCATCCCTTGCGCCAGCACTTGACTTTTTTGGAAATTTTAACGAAAACCATTTGTGACGAAAGTAACAATCTATGGAAATCATTTATTCTAAGTTTTATGCAACACTAGTGAATACATCTAACTAAAACATTTACTACTTAAAGCAAACCTATGGTATTATTTTAGTTAAGTAAAAAATTGGTATGCTTATAATTATAGGAGTGAGAAAGTGTTAACTAACCCTGTTTTAATTTCAGTAGTTGTCATGGTTGGATTATCTTTATTCAAGCTGAACGTACTACTCGCGCTTATTGTTGCGGCGATCGTGGCTGGCCTGGTTGCAGGAATGCCTCTTATCGATACAATGGAAACATTAATAGGTGGTATGGGTGGAAATGCCGAAACTGCACTAAACTACATATTACTTGGTGCCTTAGCTGCAGCCATTCATCAGACTGGTGCAGCAAAAATCGTGACTCAACGATTGTCGAGAAGCATTAGAGGAACTGGACGCACACTAATATTTATCATTGCGTTTATCAGTATGTTCTCGCAGAACCTGATCCCGGTCCACATCGCGTTTATTCCGATTCTTATTCCCCCGCTCATCTCTGTTTTCAATAAACTGAAAATAGATAGACGAGCAGTCGCCACTGCGTTGACTTTCGGTTTGAAATCAGCATACATTACGATTCCTGTAGGTTATGGACTGATTTTCCACAATATCATACGTGATGAAATGGCTCAAAGCGGAATGGACGTCAGCGATATTTCGATCTGGCAGATTCTATGGATTCCTGGACTAGCAATGCTCGTTGGCTTAGTAATTGCTGTTCTTATTACTTACCGTAAACCTCGTGAATACGATGAGCATTCAGGCAAAAAGTTTGGTTATAAAGACCGTGATGAGCCTGAAGAAGAAGTTAAGCTGAACCGAACACATATTTTTGCATTAATCGGTGCTGTGTCGGCTTTAGTTGTCCAGCTAGCAGTCGGTTCTCTAGTTCTAGGCGCTATTGTCGGACTGGCAATTATGGTTGTCGGTGGAGCGATCAAATGGACAAATCTGGATGGCATGGTTAAAGATGGGATCGGCATGATGGGCTTCATCGCCTTCGTCATGCTAGTTGCTTCAGGTTACGGAGATGTCATCCGTGCAACAGGCGGCGTTGAAACGTTAGTTGAATCAGTCACTGGAATAATTGGTGACAATCAGCTTCTGGCCGCTACAGGTATGATCATCTTAGGTCTGTTCATTACAATCGGTATCGGAACTTCATTTGGTACGGTTCCAATCATCGCTGCAATCTATGTTCCTTTAGCTGTAGAATTAGGTTTCAGTCCTGCTGCGACGATTCTTCTGATCGGTTCAGCTGCAGCTCTTGGTGACGCCGGTTCTCCCGCTTCAGACAGTACGCTTGGACCAACAGCCGGTCTGAATGTGGATGGACAGCACGATCACATCTGGGATACCTGCGTAGCAACATTCACCCACTTTGATATTCCGATCATTATCTTCGGCATTATTGGAGCGGTTATATTATAGTAAATATTTCCAGTCATTATTTTTACTGAGGAGTCTTGTACTCCATACTCTTAGCAAGCAAAAATAGAGCGCGGAAGGTCTTAACCTTCTGCGCTCTATTTATTATTTCGCTCTTCTTTAATATTTTGCGAGCCAGATTTCTACCTCATATGCCACTTTTTCTTCGGAATCTGATGCATGAACAGAGTTTCTTGTGTGATCGATACCGAATCGCTTTCTTAAAGTCCCTTCTTCTGATTCTTGAGGATTAGTTTTTCCATTCAGTTTTCTGACACGCTCGATAGCTCTTTTTCCTTCCAACAAGAGTACAACAACATCACCGCTCGTCAGATACTTAACTAGCCTGTCGTAAAAATACTTCCCCTGATGCTCAGAATAATGTTTCTGAACCTGCTCTAAGGTAGGTTTCATCATATTCATCTGGATGACTTTCAAATCGTTTCTTTCATACGTATCAATTATCTGTCCAATCAGATTTCTTTCCACGGCATCTGGTTTAATAATGACTAAAGTGTGTTCCAAGATGATCCATCCTCTCACAGCATATACCTGTCTTCACTAGGATTTCTGAGCTTATTAAAGTAGAAAATCTACCTACATTTTACTATAATTATCAAGGCGTTCTTCAAGCGTTCCAGTATGCAGTTCGAACAAATTGTTATCATAGTCGTAAAAATAAAGCGAACGGCCTTCACCCTCTATTCTCGGCCTGGACTCTCTCATTCGGATATCGAAAGCCCCCAGCTTCTCTTTATAGATATCATATTCAGAATCTGAAATTTTGAATGCGACGTGATGATACGTCTCACTTTTTATGTCTTCGCTTTCCATTATAACAACCCAGACGCCTATAATAAGAAAGAATTTCTCCTTGAAAAGCGAATGCTTCTTTGCTCCACTGTCATAAACCTCTTCAGCTTCAAATATATCAGAAAACAGCCGGGATGTTCTTTCAAGATCTGTGAAGATTAATGTAATGTGACTCAATCCTTCAATCATTACAGTCCTCCTCAGCATTCAGATTCTCTATGTCAGAAGTATATCTTTTTATAATGATGACTACTAGTATAAATACGAAAAAACCCATCATCCACCAGCCTAACATCCTGGTAGTTGATGAGTTTGATCATTTTTGTATGCTGTTACTTATTTACGCTTTCCCCAGTACTGGAAATAATCCGTTCTAAGGTATCCATTGTAAAGTTTGCGTTTCTTGGTTGCTTTTTGACCGTAGTGCTCTTCAAAGTCCAAATCGCTGGTTATAATGTACTTACTCCAAGTCGTCAGTGGTCTGAAGGCCTGGCCCATATCACGGTAGATCTGATAAGCCTGTTCAGGGTCCCCTAGTCGTTCCCCATATGGCGGGTTGGAGACAATGATACCGAATTCCTTGTCTGTCTTAAAGTCTGCTACTTGTAGCTGTTTGAATTCAACACTATGAGACAAACCCGCTTCCAGAGCATTTGCTTTAGCGATTTCTATCATACGGCCGTCGATATCTGTTCCTAGAATATCTAGTTCGATATCGTATTCAGCTTGCTCTTCGGCATCCATGCGGACTTTCTCCCACAACTCTTCCGGCATCCAGTGCCAATCTTCACACAGGAAGCTGCGGTTGAAGCCAGGAGCGATATTATGACCGATCAGAGCGGCTTCAATAGGAATAGTCCCGGAACCACACGTCGGATCGACAAATGGACGGTCCTTTCGCCAAGTTGTCAGCATAACTAAAGCTGCAGCCATATTTTCTTTAAGGGGTGCGCCACCTTTATCGATACGATAGCCGCGCTTGAACAGACTGGGTCCAGTAGTATCGATTGTTAAAAGGACCTTATCTTTACGGATAGCGACTTCAATGGGGAATTTTGCTCCAGTTTCTGGTAGCATTCCGCGACGATGGTAGACATCCTTTATTTTGTCAGCAATCGCCTTGTTTACAATACGCTGAACATCAGGCACACTGTACAATGTTGATTTTATAGATTTTCCACTGACAGGAAAAGCTGAATCCATTGCCAGGTAATCATCCCAAGGCAGGGCTTTAGTCTGTTCGTATAAATCATCAAATGTCTTGGCTTCAAATTCGCCTACGATGATTTTTACGCGGTCAGCTGTACGGAGCCACAAGTTAGCTTTCGCTATGTCTTCTTTATCTCCTTCAAAGCGAGCACGACCGTTCTCCACTTCAACGTCGTATCCCATGTCTTTCAGTTCGTTTCCAACAAGCGCTTCTATCCCGCTTGCCGCTGTTGCCAGCAATTGATACGTCATTTATCCGACACCTCTCTTTTTCTTATAGTATGAATGATTTTTCAATTGACGTAAAGAAAATCCTCCCTAAAAAGAGAGGATTTCAGCCACTATGTACATCACTGTAAGCCATGTTCTGTCTAGAATGGACGGTGAAGTCCACTCAGAGATAATCATCTGTCTGCACGGGCAATAAGCCCGACCTCTTCTCTCTGTTCAATTCCAGGAGAAAAGTGCCCCTACCATATGTTTGGGTTGCTCACTCGAGGGGTTTACCGCGTTCCACCAGACGCGTTTCCCCGTCTGCTTCGTCACTGTGGCACTTTCAAGGGTACTCAAGCATAGGTCTCCCCTTAGCTCTTTTTCCTGCCGTCATCTCAATCACTTGAGAGCCGCAGCTTATTGTTTCGCTGCGCACGAACACTACAGGCATCGCAGCCTGTGTGAGCATGGACTTTCCTCACAGCTTAATAAATAGCTGTGCGATTATCCGTGATGTACACTATTCAAATGTTATTTACTGATTGTCCAGTTTTGAACCGAAAACGTGACGCTCAAGATTTGATAAACGTTTTAGAATATCAAAGTTTGTGACATTAGAACCAGACTGATTCTGGTTCTGATTTTGAGTGCTCATCTGTTTCGACTGATCATCCAGCTTATCAAGCAGACGATTATTTTCAGCTTTCAGCTTATCGATTTCATTCTGGAATGATTCATAATCTCTAATGACCACATCAAGAAATTCATCTACACCAGTTGGATCGTATCCACGCATCTTAGTTTTAAAATCTTTTTCCAAAATTTCTTTCTGAGTTAACTCCCTACTATCCATTCCTACACCTCATCTAATGTCAGTCAATTATGATTACATTAATCATTCTACTGTCCATGGAGTACTATTTTTAATACACATTTATTATACCAAATTCCCGGATAAAAGTGAAGATAACCGTATTTTATCTTTTCATTTCAATCTTATTTCTACGTTGTTTGAATTTAGCAAATGGATATTACTGGAATTCTTCCTCTTCCAGGTCGGTAATAAACCATTGCAGTTCATCAAAAGAAATCAAATCAATTTCATAGGTACTGCTTTCCTGATATTGTCTTGCTTTATCATAGTAAAACTTAACCTTTCCTTCGTGCTCCGTATCATAAAACAGCAAACACCCTTCTGTATTTCTCATAATGAAGTCCTGGTGATTTTTAAGTTGACTTGGATTAGAGTAGTCACTGTTGGATGTATAGTTCAGGTAATCAGCTTTTTCGACAATTGAATTAAAAAGCAGTTGATTTTTTTCATTCCACTTGCTTTGAAAACCAGTATAAGGGAGCAGCATGGCCAGTTTTAACTCTGGATAATCTTTTTTTAGATCCAGAACTACTTCTCCTGTCCAGAGTTCTGTCCCGAGGTTGCCGGATATTATCACCCACTCCAATCCTTCATGAATGTAATCTGTCAGTCTTTTCTTTATGTACAATTTAATATACTTAAGCTTTGGGTCATCTGGAGTAAATACAGAGACTTCATATGAACGGTAGCCTGTAACATATAAATTTTTCATGAATTTTTCCTTCCTTCATAGGTTTCAAAACAATTGTTTGGTAAACTATACTTAATCTATAGTAAAAGGGTGTGAACAAATTGACATTCCATTACCCTAATGGACAAGCTTATCTCGTTCATGATGACAAAAAGAAAAGCAAAAAGCAACTGAATAAGAAAAAAGTATCATACAGTAATAGAGGAATGAGCCTCGAAGATGACTTAACCCGGACAAATGAGTATTATCTCTTAAAAAACAGAGCAGTTATCCATAAAAAACCGATCCCTATTCAGGTAGTTAATGTTGACTACCCAAGAAGAAGTGCCGCTAAAATAACTGAAGCATATTATAAGAAGGCCTCTACAACAGATTATAATGGCGTATATCGAGGTCGATACATCGACTTTGAGGCAAAGGAAACACGAAACAAAACCTCTTTTCCTTTGAAAAATTTCCATGAGCACCAAATTAAACATATGAATGCCTGCTTTGAGCACGGTGGAATCTGTTTTGTTGTGATTCGCTTCAGTTCAATTAATCGTGTCTTTTTACTCAACTTTCCTCAGCTAAAAAACTGGTGGCAGCAACAGTTTGATGAGAACGGGAAAAAATCTATTCCTATAAAGGCCTTAATCAAGGAAGGCTATGAAATTAAGTATTCTCTAGCACCACGACTGCCTTATCTTGATTTAATTGACACACTCTATTCATTTAAATAGTTAAGACTCTCTTAAGAACAGGCCCTAGTATTGACTGATTTTATTTAATAGTGTAAAGTTCTTTTTTGATAAACCTAATTTTTAATACTGAATCTTCAATTATAAAATACATTTAGAGGAGAAGGAGTACAATATGTCTGAAAAAGAACAAGTATCAAGACAACATTATCGAAAAAACAAAAAACAATCCAGGCAGTCAGGCGGATTCAAACATTGGTTTAAACGTATTATTCAAGCCTTATTTCTGCTTGTTACACTTGCGGTTATAGCTGGAGGCTCTCTTTTTGTCTATTATGTCTCTAGTGCCCCGGATCTTACCGAAGAAGATTTAGTCGGCGCATTTTCGTCCGACCTTCTTGATAAAAATGGTGAAGTCTTTTATACAATTGGAGCCGAAACACGAAACTTTGCAGCTCCAGAAGAGATTCCCGACATCATGGTTGATGCTGTGATTGCAATCGAAGACCAGCGCTTTAAGAGTCACTTTGGTATCGATCCGATTGGTATTGGACGGGCAGCTGTTGGTTTCGTGACAAACCGTGGTCAGATTGTGGGAGGTGGAAGCACCGTTACACAACAACTTGTTAAGCTGTCCGTGTTCTCTACAGCCCCTGAAGACCAGACGCTAGAGCGTAAAGCACAGGAAGCCTGGCTGGCTGTTCAGCTAGAGCGTCAACTTTCCAAGGAACAAATTATGACGATGTATTTAAACCGTATTAACCTTGGTGGCAATATCTATGGTGTAGCTGCAGCATCAGAGCATTACTTTGGCAAACCGGCCAGTGATCTAGAGATTCATGAAGCAGCTCTGTTTGCCGGTATGGCCCAGGCACCCAACCGATTTAACCCCCGCATTAACCCGGATCTTGCAGAACGTCGCCGTAACATTGTTATCCGTGCCATGCAGAGTGAAGGTATGATTACAGAAGAAGAAGCTGATCAGGCAATCAATACGCCTGTTACAGAAGGATTAGTAGAACTGAGTGTCGTTGAGCAAAACGATCTAGTTGTTGACAGTTTTGTGACCCAGGTCAGACACGAAATCAGAGAAAAAACAGGACTTGACATTTCAACTGCCGGCTTGACTATTGAAACCAACTTGGATATGGAAGCCCAGCAGCGCGTTTTTGATGTACTAAACTCTGATGAGTATGTAGATTTCGTTAAAGACAATGTACAGTCGGCTGTTTCACTTGTCGAAGTTGAAACTGGTAAGATTAGAGCTCTCGGCGGTGCACGCAATCCCGGAGGCCTTCGTGAAACTAATCACGCTATGGAAAAACAGACCACTGGCTCTACAATCAAGCCACTTACAACCTATGGACCAGCTATCGAATTTTTGCAGTATTCCACGTATCATCAAATTGTAGATGAAGAATATACCGTGCCAGGAACCGACTGGACACCACGAAACTTTGACAGGCAGTTTCGCGGTCAGATGAGTCTTAGAGATGCTCTCGTAGAATCAAGAAACATACCTGCTGCCAAGATTATGAACGAAGATCTTGAAACAAGTCAGATTGACGAGTTTCTTGGAAATCTGGGAATCGATTCAGATGAATTGAATGATTCACCAGGTATTTTCCCTCAGAACGCTATAAATGGAGAAATGACACCTCTTCAGCTTGCCGGTGCTTATGCTGCCTTTTCCAATGGGGGTAACTTCACTCAGCCTCACGCAGTTACTAGGGTCACTACACGTGATGGCCAAGAAATTAATTTGGTACCTGAAACCAACCGAGCAATGTCTGATTATACAGCGTATATGATTACAGATATCTTAAGAGGTGTTCCTTCTAATTTAAGCAGCACTGTAGGTATCCCTAACCTGCCTCAAGCAGGGAAAACAGGAACGACCAACTTTGCTCCAGAGGATTACGAACGCTTTAATCATCCATCACATGGTGTGCCCGATTCATGGTATGTCGGCTATACGTCTAACTACTCCCTTTCAGTTTGGACTGGGTTTGATAGAAATGCGGAAGGGAATTACTTGTCTCTTGAAGACGGTTCGCGATTGATTCCACGCCACATTTACCGTGAAGTGATGTCTTATGTATCACAAGGTTTAAACAACACCGAATGGACCAGGCCAAGTTCCGTTACAGAAGTGGCTGTTGAGGATGGATCTGACCCCGCTCAACTGCCTGGACCAAACACACCGGACAGTCACATTGTGAACGAACTATTTGTAACTGGAACTGAGCCGACTGAAGTATCCACTTCATTTGGTGAAGAACTGTCAGCTCCAACTGGTCTGTCAGCTGATTATGATGAGGAATCCGATGAACTGACTATCACTTGGGACGAGTACACTTTAGACAATGAAGATGAATCAGTCACTTATAATCTGTCGGTGGACGGTCAGTCAACTACTCTAAGCGACACCGAAGCGGTCATCACCGAGCCCCCTTCCGGCTCATTGACCATCACCCTCTCTGTTTCTGCATATGGAAACACTGGGCCAGAATCATCTGTCTCCATCACGATACCTGAACGAATCGATGAAGAAGAGGAAGAGGAAGAAGAAGAGGAAAATGTTCAGACACCCCCAGTAACTGAGCAGCCAGCGGCGCCTCAGCCCGAACCCGAGCCTGAAGAGGAACCTGAGGAAGAAGAAACAGAAGAAGAACCGCCAGGAACTGAACCGGATCCTTCTGAAGAGGAGCCTGAGGAAGAAAAGCCTGAGGAAGAACCTGAAGAAGACGAAACTGAGGAAGATTCTGAAGAATAATCAATCGTCTATTTTCAACTTCTGATTGAATACAAACTAATAATGTAAAAAGCATCCGACCTGTCTTGAGTAGACTATACTCTGACAGGTCGAATGCTTTTTTAGTAATGTGATTTCTAATTTAATAGTTTTAAGATACCATATGGTTGTGTAATAAAGACTAAAGTATCACTTGTAGCGTCTAGTTATACTTTGCTTTGTTATTTACTCTAAGAGTTGTCATTAAAAAGGTTTCTACTTGTAGTTCAATTCTAACTTTTTCTCATTTGCTTTAACTAGACGGCTTCTAGCTTCAGTACAAGTCTCATTTAAGTACAGAGCTACAGCTAGAAGGCTCCTAATTGTAGAATCTAATGTAATTTGAATGATAGGCTGCAACTAGACGGTACCTAACGACACTTCTCCAATTAACTGTCGTACTGAACTATAAGTAGACTGATTTTAGTTATACCTTACTTTCCTCTCACAGCAAAAAAGTACCATCAGACTCTCCCTGTTCTGACGTTACCTAGATATTCAAGTTATAGTCACCTGATATTGAGCATCTACCTAGAATTTTACCGCCTTCTACTTCGATCGATTCAAGATCAACGCTGATGCCCGTATCAGCGCACAAAAAAAGCGTGTACCCTTTAACAGGTCATCACGCCCTACTTCTTCTACTTGTCGTCATTAAATCGTGAACCGAAGAACCATTTCCCTCTGATTGTTCGTATACCGATGAATATATTCCAGGCTCCGATCAATAGACCTACTCCACCGACGATCGGGTCTAGTAAGACTATATAAATAGACAGAAGTATAATAATTATGCCGATTGACAGAAGAAATATGCCATGTTTTTTCCCCATTTTAAAGACCCTTTTCTATTTAGATTATGCACCCCAGTCAATCGCAAGAACTGGAAAAGCACGTAAATATAATCGAGTAGGAGACTAGTCATTAATTGACTAGTCGACCTCTCACACCACCGTACGTACGGTTCTCGTATACGGCGGTTCAATAACTTGAATATCTCTAACGTTCATACAGTAGTATTAAATCTTTTAATCTCCACTGTTCGAGCTTCTTATTTGTTATGGCACGATGTAAAGTTTTACTTCGCGAGAGCCTCCAGTAAGCCTTTCGGCTACCAGCCATTTTGAGTGCATCATCGTGTTCTATCCCCAGTTGTTTTAATTTTCTATATCGAGTGGATACTTTCTTCCATCTCTTCCAAATCAATTGTCTTAGCCGATGATTCAACCACGATTTAATTTCAATCATAAA
>NZ_FNFK01000054.1 GCF_900101165.1 Alkalibacterium thalassium
AATCCTGCTCAGGGACTGTTTCGCTCTCTACAAACGAGTTGTTTGATCAAAGATAAGTTTTCAGGCTCAATGTCCTACTTAGTTGTGCTTGAAGAGCGAAACGACACATATAAAAATGCGAGGTCATGCATGAAACTCATGCACTTACTCACCTCCCCGTGATTTGTAGTATGAGCAGGTTGTTTCTGAGTAGAGTATACACCAAACGCCAACGGCGTTACACGTTTTTCATCTCGTGTTGTGCCTTGAGCGAAGCGAAAGGAATGAATTATAAAGATGAGAAAAATACACGTTAAGAGGAGAAAGTATGGAGAGTTTTATTGAGCAGTTCATGGGAATCAACGATGTGGTCAACGATTTGGTATGGGGATGGCCACTCTTGTTTCTGATTGTGGGAACAGGTGCATTTGTCATGGTGAGAACAGGTTTTGTACCAATCACCAAGTTTGGCTACGCCATGAAGCAGACGTTTTTCAAGATGTTTGCAAAGGAACAAGTCGGTGAAGGAGAAGTAACCGCGTTCCAGGCTGTCTCCA
The DNA here is from genome assembly GCF_900101165.1 of Alkalibacterium thalassium. Taxonomy (GTDB): domain Bacteria; phylum Bacillota; class Bacilli; order Lactobacillales; family Carnobacteriaceae_A; genus Alkalibacterium; species Alkalibacterium indicireducens. Next base: position 537 of record NZ_FNFK01000054.1, read on the forward strand.
CAGCACTGGCCGCCGCTGTCGGAACAGGGAATATTGCAGGTGTCGGTACTGCCATTGCTATAGGGGGACCGGGAGCCGTGTTCTGGATGTGGCTGGCAGCTGTCGTCGGGATGGCAACTAAATACGCCGAAGTGGTTTTATCCATAGAATACAGAGAAAAAACTGAAGATGGCCGCTACGTCGGAGGACCGATGTACTATCTCGACACTGGAGCCAAGAAGAAATGGCTGGCTGTTCTGTTTGCGATTTTCGGAACAACTGCAACGTTTGGAATTGGAAATATGGTGCAGTCCAACTCTGTCGCTGATTCGCTGAACACGACTTTTAACATCGATCCGCTGATTACCGGGCTGGTCCTTGCTGTCGCTGTAGCACTGGTAACGATCGGTGGAATCAAGCAGATTGGTCGCGTCACATCTGTTTTAGTACCATTTATGGCCGCCGTTTATATTCTGGGTGGACTGCTTATTATCTTTTTAAATATTGAACTGGTCCCAGCTGCCTTCGGGGTTATTTTCTAGACGCATTTACTGGCTCAGCAGCACTGGGTGGATTTGTAGGGGCAACGCTGACTATGGCTATCCGTTTCGGTATTGCTCGAGGAGTTTTCACTAACGAAGCTGGTCTGGGAAGTGCACCGATTGCCCATGCAGCAGCAACGACTGATCACCCGGTTAGACAGGGACTATGGGGAATCTTTGAGGTTTTCGCTGATACACTGGTTCTGTGTACAATCACCGCTCTGGTTATTGTCATGACAGGCGCCTGGGGAAGCGGTAAAGATGGTGCAGCACTCACAACAGTAGCGTTTGAAGAAGGGATGCCGTTCGGTGGTTATATCGTTACCTTCGGCCTGGTATTCTTCGCCTTCTCTACATTATTAGGCTGGTCTTATTACGGCGAGCGGTGCATGGAGTACCTGTTCGGGGCTAAATCGATAGTGATTTACCGACTGATCTTCATTCCACTGATTGTTGTTGGAGCAATTGGAGGCTTGAGAGCCGTTTGGGCACTTGCAGACACGCTAAACGGACTGATGGCCATTCCTAACCTGATAGGCCTTCTCCTGCTGAGTCCAGTCATCGTCAGACTGACCAAGAATTATTTCGGGAAAGACGGCATTTATAGAAATGAAAAACAGGGAACGGATTAACTGAATAGAATAACGGGGAGGCTGGAACATCCAGCCTCTTTTTTTAATTGGAACGGGGGTAAAAATCAATAGAAGCCATACTGGCTCATCCCGCAGCTCCTTCAAAAAAACATATACAAACCTCGAGTGATTGTGTATATTTAGATATTATGAAAAAGAGTTAGGGGAGAGAAAAATGGAGAGGTTTATGGATTGGGTACTGGAGGTCAACGGGGTCGTCAATGATTTAGTCTGGGGCTGGCCGCTTCTGATTTTGATTGTCGGGACAGGGGTATTGCTGACAATCAGAACACGCTTTATCTCGTTTACTAAGTTCGGATACATGTTAAAACAAACATTTTTAAAGATATTTTCAAAGTCTCAAGTAGGTGAAGGGGAAGTGACCGCCTTTCAGGCCGTGTCAACCGCTCTGGCGGCTACAGTGGGAACAGGAAACATTGCTGGAGTCGGAACAGCTATAGCGATCGGTGGACCTGGAGCTGTTTTCTGGATGTGGATTGCCGCACTGTTTGGAATGGCAACAAAATATGGAGAAGTCGTACTAGCTATTCAATATAGAGAGAGAACAGAAGACGGCCGATTCGTCGGTGGCCCAATGTATTATCTTGAAAAAGGGGCCAACATGAGATGGCTAGCTGTTCTATTCGCGATTTTTGGGGCAGCAGCAACATTTGGAATAGGAAACATGGTGCAGTCGAATTCAGTGGCTGATTCCTTGAATGCGACCTTTGGAATCCAGCCTTGGATCACAGGGATCGTTCTGGCCGTATTGGTTGCCCTGGTCATTGTCGGAGGCATTAAGAAAATAGGAAAAGTGACTGAAATCGTTGTGCCTTTTATGGCTGCTATTTATATTATCGGTGGACTGATTATTATCATTGCCAACATCCAGCTTGTTCCGCAGGCTTTAGGAGTCATCTTCCGTGATGCCTTTACAGGATCGGCTGCAGCCGGTGGATTTGTCGGTTCGACTTTGACTCTATCTATCCGTTACGGTGTGGCACGCGGAGTGTTCACTAATGAAGCGGGTCTAGGGAGTGCCCCAATTGCTCATGCAGCAGCAACAACGGATCATCCCGTCCGACAAGGCTTATGGGGGATTTTTGAAGTCTTCGCCGATACCATCGTATTATGTACCATTACAGCGCTGGTTATCGTTATGACAGGTGCAGTCGATACCGGCCTTGACGGAGCAGCACTGACTACATCAGCATTCAATGAAGGGATTGCATATGGAGGCTATATTGTAACCTTCGGACTGGTATTTTTCGCCATTTCTACATTACTAGGCTGGTCATACTACGGCGAGCGGTGTATGGAATTCCTGTTCGGACCTAAATCGATCGTCTTTTACCGCATGCTCTTCATTCTGTTGATCGTCGTGGGAGCCATTGGTGGCCTTCGAGCTGTCTGGGCTCTGGCAGATACACTGAACGGCCTGATGGCTCTGCCTAACTTGATCGGGCTGCTGATACTGAGCCCGGTCATTGTCCGTCAGACTAAGGATTTCTTTGGAAAAGACGGAATTTATAATAGTGAACGGAAAAATAGTTGATTGGGAATTAACACTTAGCAAGTGAATAGAAAGAGGGGCTGATTTTGTTGCTTAAGACAAAGTCGGCCCCTCTTTTTTTGTTGATTCTTTGGAAGGCTTAGGAGTAGGCAAGCGAATGCCTCATAAATGGGCTATATGAGGCATTCGACTAATTTAGATAAGCCTGAATCGGTCATAAACATAATAAATGAGGCATTCGTCAATTTTTAAGAAGCTGAATCCCTCATAAGTTAGAGATATGAGGCATAGAGTATGCTCTATGCTTCCTCTATAAAAAAATTACGGTCACAGACAATTAATAGAAGGAAAGGGTTTCATAACTCGGATTTATCACTTGTAAAATGATTAATAAGAATAAAAAGCGCTATCAATAAGATAATGCTAATATACTGTTGACAGGATTCACAATATATCTGTATACTTGTCACTTGTGTGCATAGATAAACGAGGAGTGTTAAACTTGGAAAACGAAAAAGTAGTAACATTTAAAGAGATAACAGCAAATCCAGCTCCACTGGGACTTATGGGGTTCGGAATGACAACCGTCTTACTTAATATTCATAATGCAGGATTTTTCGGACTTGATGCAATGATCCTGGCAATGGGGATTTTCTTTGGTGGAATGGCTCAAGTCATTGCCGGCATCATGGAATTCAAAAAGAACAATACGTTTGGAACGACAGCATTTACATCATACGGCTTCTTCTGGATGGCACTGGTCGGCTTGAATATCCTTCCGATGCTTGGACTTGGAGACGCTCCAGATTCATTATCAATGGCAGCCTTCCTGTTCATGTGGGGACTGTTCACATTGTTCATGTTCGTCGGAACGTTACGCATCAACAGAGCACTGCAGGTCGTTTTCGGTTCGCTGACTATTCTGTTCTTCCTGCTGGCAGTCGGTAACTTCACTGGATCTGCTCTGATCCTGACAATCGCTGGATACGAAGGGATTTTCTGTGGATTGTCTGCGATTTATGCCGCTATGGCTCAAGTACTGAACGAAGTGTACGGTAAAACTGTTCTTCCAATCGGAGAAGTAGGACAGCTGGAAGCAGTTCGTGAAGAAAAATCTAAAAAAGAATCCTTTGCTTATAACGAAGGATAAGCCAACTCAATATAACTAATGAAAACTCCTGATAGAGGAATGCTGACTGAATCAAGTCTTATTCTTCTGTCAGGAGTTTTTTGTTGTAAAGTCATTCATAGACATATTATAGGATTTTTTTGAGAGAGTTACAGTATGATCAATATGAACAGTTTTTACTTAGAGCAAAGCGTTGCGACTGTCATAAACCACTACTACAATAGGGATGTTGTTAGTCTGATGAAAAGGAGTATGATAAGAAATACACTTAAGTTTCTTCCCTGGCAGTTCGGACATATGAGTACGATTTACGGTATCTATTATGGGTTTGATTCCTTGTTTCCAGTAATCTATTTAATGCTGTCCATTGGCTTGGCTGGAAAGTATATCGTCATGGCTTTCACAAGAAAAGATGGCAGACATCTGGCAGATCTAATTGCCGGGTCGATGGTAGTCAAAAAAAGGTTTACAAAAATGAAGAAATAAGTTGTTTCGAAAGAGATAGTATGGAGCTTTGGGATACGTATGACAAGGAACGGATCAAAACTGGCAATACAATGGTGAGAGGAGAATCTTTCCCTCAGGGAGAATATCATATGAGCGTTCACGTCTGTCTTTTCAATAAAGAAGGACAGGTACTGATTCAGCATAGGCAGTCTACCAAATCGGGGTGGCCGGATCTATGGGATCTGACTGCCGGTGGAAGTGCAACAACTGGCGATTCAAGTCAGAAAGCTGCTGAACGTGAACTGTCCGAGGAACTTGGGATATCAATAAGTCTGGAACATGTGCGACCGCACTTGACGATTAACTTCGGAAATGGCTTTGATGATGTCTATCTAGTTGAAAAAGATGTCGACTTGAATGAACTGGTCTTTCAGGAAGAGGAAGTGCACGATGCAAGATGGGCTTCACTGGAAGAGATACTGGATCTGCTTCATAAAGAAAAATTCGTACCTTATTTTGAAAGCTTCATTCATCTGATATTTGAGAGCCGAAGTCAGTACGGCATGATTCGGCTGGACTAATAAAATCAAAAAAAGAGCAGCGTCCATTGTGGGTGCTGCTCTTTTGGCGCTAGAACGTTGACATGCCGCTCCATTCCTGGAAACGGTAGAGCCAGTTTTTCCAGGCTGATGATTCAGCGTAATCGGAGTAGTCGGCAGTGTAGATCCCGTTTTCGTTTTCCCATATCTTGTCAAAGTACTCAAGCATGACCTGAGCTTCGGCCTGATCTTTCTGTCCGGAGATTTTTACATTCGTCTCAAGGTTAAAGTCATCCATATTCCGGCGCGTGAAATTGGTGGATCCGCCGATCATTGTAACCTCTTCAGGTGTTTCGTGCAGGAAGAACTTGGCATGGTACTGTTCGCCGTGAGACTGGTACCATCTGACAGCGATCGAGCTATCATTTTGAGTCAGTTCATCTGCGACTGGACGATTAGGAATTCCGATTTTCTCATTTCCGAATGCATCCTGGTTAATGTCCAGAATCATCTGTACTGTGACGCCGCGTTCTTCGGCTTCAAGAAGAGCCGTTATGATGTCGCGGTCAGACAAATAGAACATGCCGATTTTAATGGCATCACTTGGTTGAGAGGCATCGATCTGTTCGAAGATGGCTTCTTTGATTTTGTTCTCTGTAAGCAGTTGAACCGAATAGGTCTCTTCTGTTTCCTCAACGGATGAAGAAATCTCAAAGGTATCGAACAGCTGAGTGTCATGACCTGACATTTCCACCACAGCACGTTCCGATGCCAGCAGGTCTGCTAGAAAGTCTCCTTTCAAAACAAAGGCAATATTAGAATGATAGACACTGGCGTCATGTGGATTGGCTGAAGTGATCAGAGCTTCCTGTTCGTTCATCACGACTTTCCGGTGATTGGCCTTAAAGTGAAGCATATTTATATAAGATTGGGCACTGACTTCAGGACCCGTCTTGCGGAATACATTGGGCAGATATTCAGAATCGGACGTGCCGAACCAGCTCAGATAGGCACGGGAAAAGCCTGAATAAACAGGATTGGAATCTCTCAGCGGTTCCAGGTCGGTCAGAACCACTTCAATACCGGCATCTGACATCTCCTCCATGTGATCAGGCATATATGAACCATAAAAAGTATTGATTGGATCAGTTATAAACACAATATCGACAGCCGGATCAGTCTGTTTCTTCTGAATCAGAGCTTCAGCCAGGTCAGAAGACAGAGTAGGAAAGTCTAAGTCAGGATTAGTATGGTCATAATCATCATTAAAAAGAAAGAGGTCCATTACGATAAAATCCTCTGCCTCGTCGATCATCTGATAGACATAGTCAAATATCTCCTGATCATGTTCAACCTCTCCATCTGTATTCTCATAGGTCAGGTCATATAAAAAACGCACTTTCCCCGTCTCATGTACGCGCCCTTCCGCAGATAGTCCTTCTGGTACCGGCTTGAAATAATGAAATACTGAAAATCACTAGTGTTGCATTAAAAATTTAACTGTTCCATGACATAAAAAAATCCTTTATACTAGTACTTGGATGACTTATCCAAGACCAATACAAAGGACCTAAGCATGGATAAGTATAATACAAAAATGACTATAAATAAATGGTTTTCATATATAAATTTAGAAAAGTTAAGTCCATCATCACAAAAGGCGATTCATGCGTTTAATCGCTATGCCAAAAAACTAACGTTTAGTAGGGTATTGATGCTCTTTTTGTTCGCTATTAATGAGGAAACAGAAAGTTTGCGCCATTTAGACCAACAACTGGTTCACCCTCAATTAAAAATGGTGATAGGCGTTGACACAATCAGTTATTCCCAACTATCACGGGCTTTAAAAGCACTGGACGCGACTGTTCTTTTGGAAATATTCAATCAGTTACTAGGGATGGTTCATCAGAAGACACACATAAGTAGGCAGAAAATCAAAACCACCAGTGTGAACTGGTGGTTTGCTCTGCGGCTGAAAGCCTCTCTTACCGGCCTCGGCCTGAAAGGCCCACTGAGTGGGTTTCCCTTATGCACCACATTTACTCACTGATTCTAAAAGAATCGTTTATTTTTTCTTGTTCTTATGTCCGGTGAACGGATCATATTCTTCGAATAATGTCAGTTGATCGCTCATATAGTCTTCTCGAAGCTGATTCCTAATATACTCTTCGATCTGTTTTCTATTTCGACCGACTGTGTCGACAAAATACCCCCGACACCAGAACTTTCGATTCCCATATCGGTATTTCAAATTGGCATGTCGATCGAAAATCATCAGGCTACTTTTTCCTTTCAAATACCCCATGAAACGAGATACACTCAACTTTGGTGGGATACTAACTAACATATGAATGTGATCCTTGCACGCATTCGCTTCGTGTATTTCCACTCCTTTTCTCTGACAAAGGTCTCGGATAATCTCACCGATGCTCTGTTTATACTTGCCATATATGATCTGTCTTCTGTACTTGGGTGCGAAAACGATGTGATACTTACATCTCCATTGTGAATGTGCTAAACTGTTCTTGTCCTTCATAGGACGCCTCCTTCAATGATTTGAGTAAGTGGTCGGGAAACCAACTTTATCTTATCATGAAGTGAGGCTTTTTTTGACCCCACGCTGAAAGCTATCCTGAACCCCCGGCATAGCCGGGGGTTTTCAAAGTACAGAATAAGGTCTACTTGGTCGATAGTTCCACTTTTTCATTTAGTAAACACTCCTATCCATGGGCGGATTTCCGTCCAACAAAAAGTGGTATTAAGTTACACCTAAAGGTGTGTCTAATGGAGGAAGGAATGGTTCACCCAGAACAATTTGAGATATCTAACGCTTCTGAACACGACCATGATAACCTTGATGTTTTCGTCAATCAACCGCTGGCAACCTATGTTTTTGACAAAGGATATATCGATTTTGAGTCTTTTGATCAGATGAAATGGGAGGGCTATTTTTTCGTTTCATGGATTAAAAAGAACACAGTAATACATGTTGTAGAAAATCTAGATATCCCGAAGGATAAGAATTCTGACGTACTCAGTGATCAATATGTGCTGCTTGGTGGGAGAGGCTATTTGACCAGTCTCATGCGACTAGTGACTATTCGTCGAAAAGGACGATCTGATTTACGAATCATTACCAACGACGTCTTCAAAACCGCTGAAGAGATAGGGAATCTCTATCATTCACGCTGGCAAATCGAGTTGTTTTTCAAGCATATGAAACAACATATGACGATTAAGACCTACTATTCGAAATCAGAAGTCGGTGTTAAGAACCAACTAATCATGGCAATGATTGTCTACCTACTCACGTTACTTATTAATCTAGAATTGAATTTAAAGCCAACTATTTTCCAAATTTTGCGTCACTTACGATCGGTAAAGTATGAATCGTATGCATACTTCAAAGCTCTCTTTGAACCAGGATAAGTGAAATAACTCGCGAAATGAAATCTAGACCAATAGAATAGTCAAAAAAATTCTGGAAAAAGTCATCCGCTGCCCAGCATTTGACTTTTTTGTAAATTTTGATGAGAACTACTTGTGATTTAGTTAACAAATATGAAATTCGGTAAGAATATAATTTTATGCGACACTAGTGATTATTAATATATATATATATATATATTAATTAAACTATTAGTCAAGTCCATAATCCTATTGTAAATTACATGTTAATGTTAATCATCTAAATTCTTGGCCAATGTTCTTTACTAAATCCCATAAATTCTAATTCAGGCAAATAATACGCTCTATCCTCAACGAATTGGTGATTGTTTAAATAAGAAATCAGTTCCTCCATCTTTGACAATATATTATTCCAAATTTTAATATTATACTCAAAATTAATATAATCTTTTCTGTCAGGTACAGCCCAGTCATCTAACTTTTGCATAAAATCATAGTCATCTTCATATTTCTTTAGTTCTAATAATTCTTTGACCTCTTGTTTATCAAACACTTCAAAAGAGAAAGGGCCAAAGATAGATGCTAAATAAAAGATTACAATTATATTTTTAAAATCTTCGTTTCTGAGAACTAAATAGTAATAATAAGGTACAAATCTTATAAAATTTTCCTTAGCAGACGTTTTTTCTAAATATATACTAGCTTCTTTTAATTTATTCGAAGTATATTCTAGGTTATCTTTAATATTTTCATTGTGAGTTTCACTCGACACTTCGACTTGAACATTATTCATTATCTCGTCCTTTAATTCTGAAGGCAAATCTGAGTCGTTCGCATTATTAACATTTTTAGACACACGCAACTTTTGTGTGTTATCTTCTCCACTTGAATAAGTCCTTGATTTATCTACGGAAGTAACACTTTTTACCACTTCCTCATCTGTAGACATTACTACTTCTAATCCATAATTATAGTTATTTCCACCGTATTTTTGACTAATACCAACATGAAACTTTCTTCCCTTATCTATTTCTTTAGCTAATTCTGTATTCTCACTCTTAGGAACCCAGCCCAAACTACTCCCATATATATCTACTATTTCAATAGCATTTTTATCAAACTCATTATAATAGTCTCTTCTATAGGTTATCAGAGCGTCTTTATTAGTCAACTTTAATGTTGTTTGTCTGTTATTAAATGTTACACCTGTTAATTTTATTTTTTTTGTAATATGATTATCTCTATGCAATGCACCAGAATCTGTTGGGCTTCCTTTTGCATCCATTGAGATGTTACTGCTGGTAACTTTACGATTTCCCTCAGATGTCTTATCTACATTGGTGATGGTCTTACCTTTATTAGAAATAATATTAGACTCAAAATGAGTTGAGGTATCGTCAATAGGTACAACACTGTCATATGTTTCCTGATTAGTTGTCATGATTATTTCTAATCCATATCCATATCGTTTCTCACCATATTTCTTACTAATTCTCGTAAATATAGGTTGTCTCATATCCATGGCCTTAGCTATTTTTCCACTGTGACTTTTAGGTACCCATCCCAAACTTCTTCCGTAAGTATTCCGTATCTCAATTGCGTTATCATCATCTTTACTGGAATAACGTCTACTTCCATAAATAGGTGTATCTAATTTTGTTGTTTCTATATTCTTCGAATTTACATTTGTCAAATGAAATTTCACAGTAAAGGTATCCAACCCATTAGTAGGTTTAATTGGTTTCGATTTGTACTCAACAGGGCCGTTGTTACTATCTGACCTTCCTTCAGTTGTACCCACCTTGTTAATTTTTATTATCTCTTTTACATAATCACTTGAACTTAAAGTTTTACTTTCATAAACGAATCCATCTGACAATGAATTAAATTTTGCTGTAAATAATGTCTTACATTGATGACATGTAAATAGTCGTTTAATTAAAAATTCTATTTCTTTTTTTGAATTTCCTGTTACAGTCTTATCTTTTTTATGCACTGTGATTCTATATTCTTTACCTGGAGGAAAAACTGTTTTATACATTTGTGAGCCACAGTCTGGACATACATATGAACTTACATAAAAATTATTTGACACATCACCTAGATTGTCTTTAATCTTCTCAGTGGCTTCAATTAATTTACTTGTAACCACACTATTAATGATATCTATTCTTCTTTCGTACCAAATTTTTTTGTTAATTTCTTTCTTTAATTCTCTATTTTCAGTTGTAAGATTTCCATTATGTATAACTTCAGCCATTACTAATTCCGCCGATACGTTATTAAAAGAAACCCAAGTTAGATTATTTAAATCTATTTCTATCATTCCTGAATTTACTATAGTTTTTCGATGCTTACCAATATAACGAGCGGTTTTATCTATTTTCAGAAACAAAGTTAATAATCTTTCAAAATATATATTGTCAAAGAGATAATCCTTGTTCCTTGCAAATCGTACCAAGTTCTGTTTATGAAAGTTTATTATTTTAGAATTTTCTCTATTCATTTGATATTTATGTGTAACATGCTGAAAACTAGGGAAAAGACTATTTAAATATGAGGTGGTTAGATATTTATTTCCATTATAACTAGATATTCCAGTTCTTATTGTCATAAAAATATCAGTGATAGTATCTTGTAACATTGCACAATACAACGCTAATTCATCAATAGTGTGAATAGTGTCGAGCTGTCCATAAGACTTGACATCTGCCATAATTGCAGGTTTTAATTTTATGTCAAATTCTTTCATGATTTTTTCAATAAAATTGTAAAACTGTATCTCATTTGTATTTTCTTGTTTTATAATATATAACTCTCTTTTGTATTCTTTATTAGAAATCCTATTTTTACTAATGATTAAAGGAGTGTCCTCAATATTTCCCCACGCCGGAACTGTATGTTTTTTATTATATTCCGTTTCAATGTTATCGTAATGCTCTGTATTAATTTCATTAGCATCCCAAACCTGAGTTGTATAATTACTATATCTCTTAGGTCTTGAGGACTTTGCTCTATTACTTTTAGGTAAGTGTGACTGATCTATTCCACCATTTAATACTTTTCCTTTATCAGTAGTCTTTGTTGAAGATTTATTATTAGATGTTGACCTACTGTCGGACGATTCAATACCTAATATTATAATTAAAGCTATAGTAGCTAGTCCTATGAAAAAAAATAAACCTGGTTCTGTTATAAACCCTAAAACAAATATAAACCCTAAAACAACTTTAAATAACAATGCACAGCCTGTTTCTTTGCTATTATTTGATTTCGACATAACTTTTCCTCCTTTAGATTGAGTTTTTTAAAAACTATTTATATGTACATCAAATTAATTATCTTATGATTTCTTTCGAAACTAACTGGTATTTAAACTCGAGCAATTACTTTTTTACTATAGTTCTTTTAAAAATCTAGATGAATCTGAAAATTTACCATCATTATTATAACTAATTTTTAAACTATCCTTAGCTCTAGTCATTGCCACATAAAATAGTCTTCTCTCCTCCTCAATTCCTTTAGTATTTTTATCTGACTCTAATTCAATTGCTTGAAAATGAGGAGTAATTCTCTCAAGTTTCGCACCCTTAAGAACTCCGTTCTATCCTTTACATCATAAGGATTATTTAGATTAATCAGCTTAAAAGTAAAGAAAAAGACAGCTCTCTTTGGTAAAATGTGAGTCACAACCAACATTCCAAGGAGAGATGTCTTATGGCTAACATTTTACCAAATAATTCAGAAAAAAACGAGTTTTATTCGAGTATTGATCACTTTATCAAACAATTTACAGTCGGAACCCTGTTAAATCGGTCCAATATCAAAAAAGAAGAAGGAGTAAGTGTGACCGCTATCGTTACCTTCTTATTTACTGTTGCCTTTCATGGTGGAAAAAGTATGAATCAATTAGTGAATGATTCTGAAAG
>NZ_FNFK01000090.1 GCF_900101165.1 Alkalibacterium thalassium
GTTCCAATTTTGAATTCTTTAAAAAAGTGGGAAACGGTCGATTCAACCTCGTGATTTTCTGATTTTTCTGGTAAAATATTAGTCATAAGACATCTCTCCTTTGAATGTTGTTATGGTGACTACATTTTACCAAAGAGAGGTGTCTTTTTGTGTGTTTTTTGATAATTATTTATAAGAAGTTTCAATAACCGCAAGGGTTAAACCTGGATATTCAACTGCAAAACTTGAGTTAATAATAACATGAATAAATGCTGATGATGATTAAAAAGTGTTACAATTAGAAAGTTATTGGCAATCCAACAGAACTGCGGTACACTAAATAGAGATAAACATTAGGAGGAATACGAATGACTCAATTTCCACAATTAAACTTGGATCAGGTAACTGGACCAAAAGCTGTAGTTAAAACCAACATGGGAGACATCACTATTCAGCTCTTTCCTGAAGAGGCACCTAAGACAGTAGAAAACTTTGTTGGACTATCAAAAAAAGGATACTATGACGGTGTCATCTTTCACCGTGTCATTCCGAATTTTATGATACAAGGTGGAGACCCTACAGGAAGCGGAATGGGTGGCGAAAGCTTTTTCGGTGGGAACTTCGAAGATGAATTCAGCCCGTCACTGTTCAACCTGAACGGCGCACTTTCTATGGCCAATGCTGGACCAAATACTAACTCAAGTCAGTTCTTCATCGTGACTATGAACGATATTCCAGCTCAAATGGTTTCTCAACTGGAAGGCGCAGGATTCCCTGAAGAAATTATTGAAGCATATAAGGAAAAAGGTGGAACTCCTTGGCTGGATCAGAAACACACTGTCTTTGGTCATGTCGTTAAAGGATACGAAGTAGCTGAAGCAATCCAGAATGTAGAAAGAAATGCAATGGATAAACCTAATAAAGATATCATCATTGAAACGGTCACGATCCAAGACTAATAAGGACCTTTCAATCAGTATTTTTATCAGTTTAGGAGGCATGACATGTTAGGTGCGATAGAAGCTGGAGGAACGAAATTTGTATTGGCTGTCAGCGATGATGAGTTCAACATTATAGAAAGACAGTCGATCCCGACCACGACTCCAGAAGAAACGTTTGAGAAAGTGTTCAAGTTTTTTGATCAATACGACGTCAGCGCCATCGGTATCGGATCATTTGGACCAATAGACGTCAATTTAGAATCAGAGTCTTACGGGTACATTACATCTACCCCGAAAACCGCCTGGGAACACACTAATTTTATCGGAGTTATGAAAGAAAGATATTCTGTCCCTATGGGCTGGACCACAGACGTAAACGCTGCGGCTTTAGGGGAACTGACCTATGGTGCGGCTAAGGGGAAACAGTCCTGTCTCTACCTTACAGTTGGTACTGGAGTAGGTGGCGGAGCGGTGATCAAAGGAGAACCTGTCGAAGGATTTGGTCATCCGGAAATGGGACACATCCTTGTACGGAAACATCCTGAAGATCAATTCGAAGGCCACTGTCCTTATCACGGGGACTGCCTTGAAGGGCTTGCAGCTGGACCGGCTATAGAAAAACGCTATGGGAAGAAAGCTCAGGAACTGGCAGATACCGAGCAAGTCTGGGAGATTGAAGCTTATTATCTTGCCCAGGCGCTGATGAGTTATACATTGACACTTAGTCCAGAGAAAATCATTCTGGGCGGAGGAGTCATGAAACAGGCTCAGCTTTTCCCGCTTATCAGAAAAGAATTTATAACACTGATGAATGACTATGTACAGACTCCGGATATGGAAGAATACATTGTCTCACCACAATTGAAAGATGATGCCGGCATTACTGGATGTCTCATCCTCGCTCAACGCGCATTATAATGAAAGTCCCATCAGGTTCATGGCCGTCACTTTATGAGTGGCTCATATTCCTGAAGGGACTTTTTCTTATTGTTCAAATACTTTCCTGATCCTGTTCAGACCATCTTTGAGTACGGATTCGGGTACTGCAAAATTCAGCCGCATGAAGCATTTGCCGTTTTGGCCGTAACTGATACCGAACAGAGACGAAGCGATTTTTTAAATCTTGATCGTAGACTGGTTCAGGATTATCAAAGTATATATCGGGCACCCACATTGGCAAAGCATTTTGACAGCTGCATCACTCTTCTGTCAAATCCCACTAGACGCTCCCAGTTTTATGACGGTTGATCACTTTGTCAAAATTCATAACATCATCCCAATGGTCTTTACCCATAGTATTAGCCAAACATAGGCGAAATGCAAGGTGAGTTTAAACTAAGCATGGTTTCCAATATTTTTCATTTCATGCTATACTACTATAGGATGATTTCATGAAAACCATGATGACGGAGAGGGGAATTCATGGTGTACAAAATAGGACAAAAAGTTAGAGGAAAAGTCATCGGGATCCAGCCATATGGAGTGTTTGTCGCGATAGATGATGAAACACAGGGCCTTATACATATATCTGAGTTAAAACACGGATATATTAAAAGCATCTCCGATGTTATCAATAAAGGAGACATGGTGGATGTCATCATTATGGACATTGACGAATATTCCGGGAAAATCAGCCTGTCACTAAGAAGTCTGCATAAACCCAAATTCCATCCTTTTTCAAACAAACGTAACATTGCCCGTTATGGGAAGAAAACTGGAATCGGATTTAAGTCGATCGAAGACAAGCTGCCTAAGTGGGTAGAACAGGCACTGAATGAAATCGATGCACAAAAGAACAGCAGAAGAAACGGCTGACTGATTATTTGCTTAGAAAGGTGTTAATAAACTTGATGAAAGAAAATCATTATGTTGCATGTACGATTCTTGTAAAAGATGAAAATGGACGGTATGTGTTCCTTGTAAGGAAACAAGATGAAGGCTTTGCTTTTTTAGCAACAACTGTAAAGCCCAAACAAACAGGCCTTGCCAGTGTAATCGACAGGCTTAAGCAAGTATGCAATCTGGACATTGAAAAGCTAGAACTAAATGAGCTGACTAATGCCATCGTAGACGACAATCGGATCCCGCTGTTTGTTTTCATTTATGAAAACGACGACCTTGACCACCCGGATGACTTATTAACTGAGAATACGGATCTGTCATGGGTACATTCAGAAAATGTGATCACCACATTGGAACAATGGAAAATTTCTGGTGTTCCACAATTTCTACTTATATAAGCAAATTAATCAATTTTGGAGGATGATAATATGACTAAAATCAATTTTGACTACTCAAAAGTGGTTGGACAATTCATTAATGAAGAAGAACTGAACAACATGCAGCCGCAAGTCGATGCAGCACACAAGCTGATTCAGGAGAAGACTGGTCCAGGAAATGACTTTTTAGGTTGGGTCGATCTGCCTGTAGACTACGACAAAGAAGAGTTTGCTCGTATAGAGAAAGCTGCACAGAAAATCAAAGCAGATTCTGACGTATTAGTCGTTATTGGAATCGGGGGGTCTTACCTAGGAGCCAAAGCCGCTTTGGATTTCCTTACCCATTCTTTCTACAACGAGTTAAACAGTGAAGACCGAAACGCTCCTCAAATATATTTTGCAGGAAATAATATCAGCTCTACTTACATCAGTGATTTAATAGAAGTCATTGGAGATAAGGATTTTTCTGTCAATGTAATCTCTAAATCAGGAACAACTACTGAACCAGCGCTAGCGTTCAGAGTCTTCAAAGGCCTGCTGATCGACAAGTACGGGGAAGAAGAAGCAAAAGGAAGAATCTATGCGACTACCGACAAAGAAAAAGGAGCATTGAAATCTCTTGCTGATGCAGAAGGATATGAGACGTTTGTCATTCCTGATGATGTCGGCGGACGCTTTTCTGTCCTGACAGCTGTTGGTCTGCTTCCAATAGCAGTAGGTGGAGGAGACATCACTGCACTGATGGAAGGGGCAGCTCAGGCTCGTAATGATTTTTCAGATGATGATTTAACTAATAATCTGGCTTATCAGTATGCTGCGTTCCGTAATATCCTATACAGAAAAGGCAAAGTCACTGAACTGCTGATCAACTACGAACCAAAACTTCAGTATTTTTCTGAATGGTGGAAACAGCTCTTTGGTGAATCAGAAGGAAAAGACCAGCGTGGAATCTACCCATCTAGTGCCAACTTCTCTACAGATCTTCATTCGTTAGGCCAGTACATTCAGGAAGGCAGAAGAAATCTGTTCGAAACAGTCATTAAAATCGATAAACCTGCCAAATCAATGTCAATTCCTACCGAAAAAAAAGACCTTGATGGTTTAGGTTACCTGGAAGGAAAAGAAATCGATTTTGTAAACACTAAAGCATTTGAAGGCACTTTGCTTGCTCATACAGATGGAGAAGTACCTAACTTCGTTGTTACTATTCCAGATACGTCTGCTCATACTCTTGGTTACCTGTTCTACTTCTTTGAGATTGCAGTAGCTTTATCAGGTTACCTGAACAGCGTCAATCCATTTGACCAGCCGGGCGTAGAGGCATACAAGAGAAACATGTTTGCCTTACTTGGAAAACCTGGTTTCGAGGACCTTGCGGAAGAATTGAACAATCGTTTATAAATTTTAAGCTTTAAAGAAGACTTCAAAGAAGAGCATTTATGCTCTTCTTTTTTCTTTTCCTTTATACAAAAGTAAGGTATGATAATTATTCATAGGGGGAGAAAACATGAATCAAATTATAGTAAAAGAAGCAGAAGTTTCTGATATACCAAAGATAAAAAAGATTTTACATAGCACAGCGTTGTGGCTGAACAAAAAAGGATCCCAACAATGGGCCGGTCTGCTTAGAGGTAAGGATGTACACAATATTCAGGAAGCAGTAGAGAGAAAGGAAGTTTATCTGGTCACAAAAGAAGATACCATATTAGGTACGTTCGCTCTATGGGACAATCAGACACCGTGGGATATAGACTTATGGGGTGAAGAGGAAAGCAGAAAGTATCTTTACCTTCATAGAATTGCACTGGAAAGTAACCAACATGGGAAAAATAGAGGAAAGCTTCTTCTAGAGGGAGCTCAATCGATTGCCAGAAAAAGTGAGATACGTGGAATCAGGCTGGACTGCATTGCCAGTAATCCAAACTTGAATGAATTTTATCAAGCTAATGGATTTGACTACGTCAAGACAATTCATGACTATAATAATGGAGAAGGCTTGCAGGATTATAACCTTTATGTATGGAATGTGAAAAAAGAGACTGAAAAGTATTGACGGCAGTCCAAATACCTGTTATTATTAATCTCGTTGCTGCAAAACACTTACCTCTAGCGGCAACATAAAAAAGTAAAATAATCGTTGACAAGCAATCGACGATAAGATATACTTAACTAGTTGTCACATGACAAAGGTAACGCTTTCAAATTCGAAGAAATAAGCAAAATTATTTCAAAAAAAGGTTGACGCTAAGACAGTGACATGTTACGATATAAAAGTTGTTGCGAAACGCAGACAACTCAAACTGAACGAGATAGATCTTTGAAAACTGAACAAAGTAGAAACAACCAAATGTGCAGGGGTCTTCGATTCTTTTGGAGTCGAAGGCAACAAACGAGTTAACATGGTTAACTCACAAGTAATACAATGAGCAAGTCAAACTTAAAATGAGAGTTTGATCCTGGCTCAGGACGAACGCTGGCGGTATGCCTAATACATGCAAGTCGAACGCTGAAACACTCTGCTTGCAGAGTGTGGATGAGTGGCGAACGGGTGAGTAACACGTGGGGAACCTGCCCATAAGAGGGGGATAACATCCGGAAACGGGTGCTAATACCGCATAGGTGATCATAGCGCATGCTTAGATCATTAAAGATGGCTTC
>NZ_FNFK01000064.1 GCF_900101165.1 Alkalibacterium thalassium
ATAGCCGGGTCAATTCAGCTGCTTGTTCTTTAGTCGGCTTTAATTTCACTTTGAGCACTTTAACACAGGACTTTGTCTGTTCTTTTTTCACTCGCTTCACCTCTATCATGAATACAAACGTGTGTTCTTTTTATTAACTTTAGTATATTACTCCGTCAACGGAAAGGCTAGAGAAATGTACACTTATTTTAAAAGAAAAAGAAGACAAAACAATCAGACATTTATCTCCATTTACGCTCTCATCCCACGATTAAAACCGTGGGCTTTCACGCTTGATAGTTCTGTAATTTATTGTTTCATAGATTCTACCGTACCGCCCAACAGGATTTTAAGGACATTACTTAACACTTAATTAACTTGAAATAAATACTATACCTACAATCGTTATAGCGTTTTCAATTGTTGTAGATGAGAATCATGTAATAATCCTCTCTCTGCCCTATAATTAGTAAGCGTTTTATGGTATACTAGTTTTTGTGTGAAACATAAATACGATAAATTTAGACGGAGGCTTTTAACATGAGCGTAATTACTGATAACTTTAAACACCTGGCACAGGAGAAAAAGATTCAATTTAAAACAAAGGACATCGAAGCACCTATTCGTAAAAAAGATGGCGAAGAAGTCAAGCAGCAGCAAATCGTTTTCCAGACTGCTTTACGTGTGAACCAAAATAAAGCGGTGGCTTGTGGCGTAATCATCCATGATGCTGATGTACCTCGTGCAAACTACCAGATCACATACAATAAAATCGGATACGTGACAGACCGTAACCGCCTGCCTGAAATTGTGACTGAACTGAACGAAATAAATGCGATGCGTTCTGGTTACTACCGTTTCGTTATCTCAGGAGATGGTGAAATCATCATGCGTCATCTGGGCATCACAGGTGAAGATGTAAAACCTATGATGGACGTCTTTGTATTTGGCGGACGTATTCTGAAAGCTTTACTTCCAGAACTGGAAAAAATCGAAGGCCTGGACATGACTCAACGTAAAAACTAAGAAACGAGGGTCTATAGTGGATAAGTATTTATTCGAAGCAACTGTTCATAATACAGACGGCGTCGAAGGCACTGCTTTTGTCGAAGGTGAAGTCGGCTTATCCGTGACTACTTCTCATCCATTAGATGACTCTTCCGGTACGAATCCGGAAGAGTTATTTGGTCTGGCGATGACGACCTGTCTGAATGCGACGATCGAATCGCTTTTAAGTGCCCGAGGAATGGACAACAAGAGTAAGGTGACGGCCAAAGTCCAGCTCAGAAGGGAAGCGAGTGGGGTAGGGTATTATTTCCAGGTCTATCTTTTCGCTTCGATCGAAGGACTGGATTTGGAAAAAGCTGAAACCCTTGTCCGCTCTGCCGAAAAACGCTGCCCGGTATCTAAACTGACTCAGGGCTCTGAAACGATCGAGATTCAAACCGTTCCTTATGATGGATAACAGGATAGAATGGAAACAGTTCTGGTAATGGTGAGTACGTTACTGGAGCTGTTTTTTGCTTTTAGAGGATATTAGAAAAAAGTTACTTATTTTTCAATTATTCAACCCAAAACAGGTGAATAATTGAAATCAACCAAATTAAGTTTATCATATCAAAAAAAACAGTTGCCGGGACCTGATCAGTCTCAGCAGCTGTTGATCATTTTAAGTCTTTTACAAATCGATCGGCTGACCGCCGGTAACACCGTAAATCTGTCCCGTAATAAAGCTGGCGTCGTCTGAAGCAAGCAGAACATAGACTGGAGCCAGTTCTACAGGCTGAGCAGCACGTCCGAGTGGTGTGCTTTGTCCGAAGTCAGGAATGTCTCCATCAAGTTTTCCGTTATCCAGCTGAAGTGGTGTCCAGATCGGTCCTGGTGCAACACCATTCACTCGAATCCCTTTAGGTGCAAAGTAGTCAGATAATGCAAGTGTGAAGTTACTGACGGCTCCGTTTGTCGCAGCATAGTCCAGTAAGCTCGTGCTAGGGGAGAAGGACTGGACTGAAGTCGTCGTGATGATCGCACTTCCCGGTTCCAGATACTTCTCGGCAGCTTTCACTGTTTCGTAGTAGCTGATGATGTTGACTTTAAATGTATCATTGACCTGCTTCATTGACAGGTCTTCAAGGCTAGGCTGAGCAATCTGCTGAGCAGCATTCATGACAAGGAGATCCAACGCGCCGAATGCTTCAGCAGTTTTCTCTACAATCTCACTTCCTGATCCGTCTTCTCTTAGATCATAGGGAAGCAGGAGTGCTTTCCTCCCTTCTTTTTCAATTAGATCTTTTACTTCATTCGCATCGCTTTCTTCTCCTGGTAAGAACTGTATGGCTACGTTCGCACCTTCTCGGGCAAAGGCAATTGCCGCCGCTCGTCCGATACCGGAATCTCCACCAGTAACCAGGGCATTACGTCCTTCCAGTCGGTTGTATCCTTTATACGATTCTTCACCTGAATCAGGCTGAGGGTCCATTTTGCTCTGCAGTGCGGGTGTATCCTGTTCCTGATCGGGGAATTTCTGATTATAGAATTTTGTCCGTGGATCTGTTAACTTCCGTTCTGACATTAAGGATCGACTCCTCTTACTATATTTTCCGAAAAGCGGTACTCTCGGATAAACAAATTATAGCAACCCTTTAAACGTGAATCTAACATTAGCGCTTGAGATGCTCTAAAGATTATAAAGAGACATCGCTTTGGCGATGTTTACCATATTGAATAGAAGATAAAGGGGAATCTGTCAGTAATCGAGCCTTTTTGAATGATTATGCTGGTTTTATTGCCAACCCAGGGAGCTTTCTCATCTCAGTGGACAGTAAATCAGGTATTATTGCCCACTCACAGCCTATGCACGTTTGGGTGGGTGATAATCTGTGAATCGTAGCCCACTCAAATGCTTTTACTCCTTAAGTAGACATTAATACTGTAATTAGTGACCACCCAACGCAATATCAGACATTCAGTGGAACAAAGTGAGCTGGTTATTGATCGATAATCTATAAAATCAGCAAAAATAGTATTTAAGAAATATTAAAATCAACTAAATATCGTTTAAACTTGATAATCAACTAAAAAAAGGGTTATACTTTGCAGTGACATGAAACGAACAGGAGGAGCAAGATGAGTGAAACAATAAAAATCGCCCTGATTTCAGATATTATCGCGTCCAGAAAGATGAAGGAAAGGGAACAGATACAGGAAATCCTGACCTCGATCCTGAATGATATCAATATACGCTTTAAAGGAGCCATTGAATCGAACCTGACTATCACTTTAGGAGATGAATTCCAAGGCATCGTGAACTCTGCAGAAGCAGCATTTCTGATTATCGATCTCATCTCTCTACGTTTCCAGACTCGAACTAAAGAGGAGATAGGAGAAGAAGTCACATTGAGGTGGGGGATAGGCATCGGCCGGTTGAGCACGCCGATAAAGAATCGCAAGGTCAGCATCGGTACAGACGGCCCGGCATACTGGCACGCCAGGGAAGCCATCGAATCGGTTCACCAGTATAATGACTATGGTCAGCTGAATGAAAAGCTCGCATCTGATCAGCCGGAAATAGACTTTTTGAACAGCATCATCCGTCTCCAAAATGTGATTAAAAACGACTGGACGATGTCTCAGAAGCAGACAGCTCTAATCATTTTGAATGAAGCAGGCTACGAGGCGTTTACCAATCAGACCATTAAAAAAGCGATGTCAAATCAGCTAGGTCAGGCTGTCAGTGAGCAGACTGTGAGCAAACGGATCATATCCACCCATATCAAGCAGTATGCCCATTCGAGAAAGCTGGTTGCCGAGAAAATAGAAGACTGGAGGCGAAGTCATGATCATTGAAAGTCTCATCGCCCACCTGATTGGGTACTTCTACTTTACAAAGTATCCGACCTTTCTGGCGCATTCCAAAAATGAAAAAGGACATTCCCAATATTCCTGGGGCATCTTCTTTACAAGTCTGGTGGTTTTCGGACTGATCGATGACATAGGCGATTACCTGCCGTGGCTTTCAATCAGTATCGGTCTGGTTCTAGGGCATGCGTTGTTCAAACATTACATCATGCAGGCCATCGATTTATTCATGAGCAGTACGATCCAGTATAATGCCTCCCATGCGCTCCAAACTTTTTATAGAAAAAACGGACAGATTATTGCCTTTGCCTTTCATCAGATGCTCTTTATCTTCTGGATACTGGGGCTGAATCAGTTTCTTTATGAGTTGTCGGAGCCGTCCATTCAGCTGTTCTTCATCATTATTGCCAGCGGGATTCTGCTTTTAAAAAGCCAGGTATCCGTTCAGTGGATTCAGACGCATAAGAAAACGGTCGGTCAGACTCTGGCATCCTATGTCGTTCTCAGTGCAATTGTGCTGTTCTTCAGTCAGCTCATCCTGTCCGTGCTGTCTCCACTGCAGCTTAACCCAGTCCGATTCATGATGACTGGAGAGCTGACGGACCCATATCTTCTATTTATCCGGTTCGTATTAATTCTGCTGCTCCTGATGCGGCCGGCCAATCTACTGATCCGGACTTTGAGCGTTCAGTATGATCCGAAAGGGACCCGAAAGACACTGGTCGAAGAAACCACTGAAACCGACCGCACACCTGAAAAAGGAGAGTCAGGTTTTAAAGGGGCAGGAGCCATGATCGGGAACCTGGAACGCATCCTGATCTTTCTATCGTTTCTAAATGGTAGTCTACTGTCAATTGTAGCCATTCTGTCCATTAAAGCTTTCGCCCGCTACAAGCTCATAGCGGACGATCCGTACTTTTCTGAATATTTTGTTATAGGGACGATGCTGAGTGTCCTGATTACCTTCTTGAGCTACCTGATCCTGATCGGTTTGTCGGCCTTTTAGGTCAGATGAGCTAATATGTTACAAAGGACCCATAAGCTCTAGATAGAATAACTGTAATTATTTTATCCTATCTGTATAGGAAATTCTAAATGGATAAGGTACAATGAAGTTGCATGAAAAAATAATGTGAATTAGAGGAGAATTGTATGACATTTAATAAAATCGAAACACAGGATCTACCTGATATCCAGTCCGTCGGTTCACTGTATGAACACGAAGAAACTGGGGCACAGGTCCTGCACATAGACAATGATGATCAGAACAAGGCCTTCACCATCGCCTTCAAGACCCCTCCATACAACGATAACGGGATCGCTCATATCCTTGAGCATTCGGTATTGAACGGGTCGGAAAAATACCCGTCCAAAGAGCCTTTTGTGGAACTGATCAAGGGGTCACTGAACACCTTCGTTAATGCCATGACGTTTTCGGATAAAACGATCTACCCAGTAGCCTCTACGAATGAAAAAGACTTTATGCATCTGGTCGGGGTGTATCTGGATGCCGTATTCAGTCCCAAACTGTATACTGACCCTCAGATCCTTGAACAGGAAGGCTGGCACTATCACCTGGAAAACATTGAGGATGACCTGATCTACAAAGGCGTCGTCTACAATGAGATGAAAGGGGCGACCGCTTCTCCGGAAGGGCAGCTTTATGATCATCTATCAAACAAACTGTACCCAGGAACAACGTACCAGTACAATTCAGGCGGCTTGCCAAAAGCGATTCCCAGCCTGACTCAGGAAGAGTTCGTCGATTTCCATACCAAGTACTATCATCCGACAAATTCACTGACGATTGTCTACGGGGATGTGAATCTGTCTACTGTGTTCGATGCGCTGGATGAGTACTTTGCTGGAAAAGGTAAAGGAGAAGCAGTCGACCTGACACTGACTATTGCTGAACCGGAAGCGAAAGTATTTGAAGAAACCTACTCGATCACTGAAGGTGATGATCCAGAAGGAAAAGACTATCTGGCTTTAGGCTGGCATGTACTGGAACCTGAAGATACACTGGACCATTACGGCATGAAAGTCCTGGAGGAAATCCTCTTCGGACACAGTCAGGCACCTCTTCAAAAAGCTCTTTTGGATGCTGAAATCGGTGGAGACATCGAAAGTGATGTAGCAGATATCGGGTATCCTACTGCCTTCATCATTTCTGCCAAATATGCAGACAGCAAGAATCTTGACCGATTCAAGGAAGTGACCGAGAGTACGCTTAAAGATATCGTCAACAAGGGACTCGACCAGGCTATAGTAAAGGCTGCTTTAAACAAGATCACTTTCCAGACAAAAGAAGCCGTCATTTCCGAGGACAACCCGCGTGGCGTCATTTATGCGATCAATGCCTTGAGTACCTGGCTGTATGACCATTCGCCTTATGACCGCCTGCAGTTCTCCAAATACCTTGAAGAACTGGCTGAGCTTGTAGAAGACGCATACTTTGAAAAGCTGATCGAACGCAAACTTCTGAATAATACACACCGGGTTGAACTGATTCTGAAAGCTGAACCAGGCAAGAGCGACAAGCAGGAAGCACAGACGCTGGAAAGTCTTCAAAAATACAAAGCCGGACTGTCTGAGGAAGAGCTGCAGGCAATCGTTGACAAGACGCATCAGCTGATCGAACGTCAGGAAACACCAGACAGACCTGAAGACCTGGAGAAGATTCCAACGCTGACAAGAGACGATCTGACAACGGACGAACCGGACTATCCTCTGGCCATCGATTCATTGTTTGACGGAACGGAATTCTATTATTCCGAGCAGTTCACGTCAGGCATCGATTATGTCAGTCTCTACTTTGACATCAGTGACTTTTCTGCAGATGACTATGCGGCTTTGAGTCTTCTGAGTGATTTACTTGGTGAACTGGATACCGATAAGTACG
Source organism: Alkalibacterium thalassium (assembly GCF_900101165.1). Lineage (GTDB taxonomy): Bacteria > Bacillota > Bacilli > Lactobacillales > Carnobacteriaceae_A > Alkalibacterium > Alkalibacterium indicireducens. Next base: position 6,740 of record NZ_FNFK01000064.1, read on the forward strand.
ATGCAGCTACCCTTCAGACGGAAATGGATACCCACACCGGTGGCATCAACGGGACCGTCACGATTTACGAAGATCAGGAAGGAAATCTAAAGCCGTACTTTGCATTATTCGGAAAGGCATTGAGCGAACAGCTGACTGAACTCGTCGATCTCATGAAAGAAATCATGACGACTACTCGCTTCGATAATCAGAGCGAGATTCTGAAACAGATCCAGAGTTATATTTCTGATTTTGAGAACCGTGTAAACTTCAGAGCCCATGTCATTGCGGCAAACCGTGCCTTGAGCCAAGTGAAGCCTCTATCTAAGTTGGGTGAACACTTGAACGGCATCGATCAGTTCAACTACTTGAAAGCGACACGTGATGAGCTTAAAGCAGAGAATGAGTCTGGCCTGAGCACTGACCTGTCAGCCTTACTGGACAAGCTACTAAACAAACGTCGTCTGAATGCCCTATATGTTGGAGACAAAGAACAGAGTGTTAAAGTCAAAGCGGCACTGAAAGACGCCTTTGCAGACTTGGAGGACAGTCCTCTAGGAGAAGCGGTCAGTCATGAAGCAGGTAAGAAGCAGAATGAAGCGTTTGTGACCGCACAGGACGTCAACTATGTCGCTGTTGCTGCGGACGCAACGGACCACCTGGAATTTAACGGAGCAACTCAGCTTCTGTCTACTATCTTCAGATATGACTACTTGTGGAACACGATCCGAGTAAAAGGCGGCGCGTACGGCTCGCTTTATATGCATCGCCGCAACGGCAATGTTGCGCTAGCTTCCTACCGGGATCCGAATATCACTAAGACATTGGAAACCTACGCCGGTCTTCCTGATTTCGTCAAGTCGCTCGATCTGTCGGAATCTGAACTGCTGAAGTATATCATCGGGACGCTCAGTCCACTGGAACAGCCTAAATCAGCCCATAATAAAGGGATGACGGCCTTCTCCAGATACAAACAAGGATTGACCAGTGAAGACATCCGACGTCTGAAAGAAGAGATTCTATCTGCAGACGCTCAGTCATTAAATGATCTGGCTGACGCGTATCAGTCGCTGCTTGAAAACCGCTCTGTGGCAGTCATCGGGAACAAGACTCAAATCGATAAGGAAAAAGACCTGTTCGACGCAGTCTATGAACTGTACTAAATCACTTTTAGGGAAGGGGCCTATGGAAATAGGTCCTTTTTCATTATTGATATACAATTGGCTTCTACTTTATACTTTCCGTTTCTTTATGTTACACTTCATTTAGATTAAGGAAATGATTAAAGACATGATCAAAAAAAGCATAGCTTAGTTAAATTGAAGGGGGACTCAGACGAGTTGAGAAGGTTATGCCTGACCCTTTGAACCTGTTAGTTCAGACTATCGTAGGGATCAATTGACCATATTTAACACCCTTACGATGCCTGTCATGACGACTGAGCATCTTTTTTGTTCTCTGTCGATCGAAAGGATGAAAAAATGACCCGACTTGAAGAAATCAGAAAACAGATCAAACAGACAGTCACTGACGTCAAAGAGACGAACCCGATGGCCGGTTCGGTCACCAATTCTGTCACAATTAACCTTGTGGCCAATACGCAGATCGCAGTAGGCGGATCGGCTGCCATGGTCTACCTCCCGGATGAAGGTCAGTTTCTGGCCAAAGCAGGAGGAGCCACCTACATCAATATGGGAACGATGCTTCCAATTTATGAAGAGACGCTTCCGCTAGCTGTAAAGACATTGAAAAAAGAGGATAAACCGTGGGTACTGGATCCGGTAGCTATCGGGATAGGCCAACTGCGTACAGCCATGCTTAAACTTTTCAAGGAATACAAACCGGATATCATCAAAGGGAATGCATCAGAAATAATCGCACTTGCAGGATTATGGCAATTGGAAGGAGGGACAGGTGAATCTAAAGTCAGAGGCGTGGACTCGACCAATCACGTTGATGAAGCAAAAGCTGCAGCTGTATCGATCGCCCGCTGGACAGACGGCGCAGTCATCGTTTCAGGAGAAATCGATCTAGTCACTGACGGGGAATATGTTGCTACATGCCGGGGCGGGTCTCATTTTCTCGGAAAAATCACTGGTGGCGGATGCGCACTGGGCGGGGCTGCCTCGATCTATCTGACGTCCAGTATACCGTTCATTGCTGCCTTGACCGCCGTATTAGCCTTCAACCTGGCAGGGGAGCGGGCTGAAGAACAAACAGATGCACCCGCAAGTTTTCAAGTGGCTTTTCTAGATGAACTCTACAAGGCGACACCCGAAGACATTGCAGACTATCATTTTGAAATGGAGGAATTTCAATCATGAATACATTAGTGGCTGTATCTATTGCTCCGATCGGAACCAATGATGAACTGGCTTCACAAGTTGCAGAAATCGTCAAAGTCATTCGAGATTCCGGCCTTCCTAACCGGACAACATCCATGTTTACTGAAATCGAAGGTCCGTGGGACGAAGTTATGGCGGTCGTTAAACGTGCGACTCAAGTCCTGACAGAAAAAGGGATCCGTACGGAAGTCGTTTTAAAAGCAGATATTAGACCGGGGTACGACAATACCCTTTACACCAAAGTCGACAAGGTAAATAACATCTTGGGGAATCCGGATTCGTAATAATTAGTAACCCAGCGTTTAACTTGATTTGAGTTTGTTTGATTCCAGAAGAATAAACTGAATTATTGGACAAGTAAACTTAAGTACAGCAAGGAACCAGATGCCTGAACTATACTCATCCGAAAATGAGTGTAGTTCAGGCATTGTTTTATGTTTTAAACTATAAATTATTGCGTCAGGAAATAGTTCAGCACGAAACTGTCCGGTGAACTTCAGTCAGGTGAAAAACAAAACCATTTAAATCATCCGTAAACAGGTATACTTGAAAGAGAACCTGATTGATAACAGATTCACATTTTGGCTTTTAAGCCGATACTCGACTACGTTTCTTGTTATCCAGGGTAACTTTTTTTATAAATAACTCAAGTTTTGCAGTTAAAAAATAGCCTTTGACCCTTGGTGTCATTGACTTGGTACCGATTATTATGCCGCTTTTGATATTTGATTCAGCTGATTTTCTTTTAAAAATGGCTTGAAGAGTTCCGGTAAACTATCAAAGAT
>NZ_FNFK01000101.1 GCF_900101165.1 Alkalibacterium thalassium
CTTCACCCAACGGGTGAAGAAGGAATAGAGTGATAAACCTTATCAAAGCGGGATAAATGCCTGTTCTGACAAGGTACTATGAATTATTCAGGTTACACATGAAGAAATGATTTGGTTAAAACAGAACATCATCGACTACATGGAAGATGACGGTTTTACAAGATTAGATTTAGCTTTTGATTTTGAAGATGATTTGAGTGATTACTATGCAATGACTGATAAAGCAGTTAAGAAAACTATTTTTTACGGTCGCAATGGTAAACCAGAAACAAAGTATTTTGGTGTGAGAGATAGCAATAGATTTATTAGAATTTACAATAAAAAGCAAGAACGTAAAGACAATGCAGATGTTGAAGTTATGTCTGAACACTTATGGCGTGTAGAAATTGAACTTAAAAGAGATATGGTGGATTATTGGAATGATTGTTTTAATGATTTACATATCTTGAAACCAGATTGGACTTCGCCAGAAAAATTAAATGAACAAGCAATGGTTTACATGTTAATTCATGAAGAAGGCAAATGGGGAGAATTGAATAAGAGAACTAAATATAAATATAAAAAAATAATCAAAGAAATATCTCCAATTGATTTAACTGAAATAATGAAATTGACTTTACGAGAAAACGAAAAACAATTGCAAAAGCAGATTGATTTTTGGCATCGTGAATTTAGATTTTGGGAGTGAAAAAACAATGAGGACTGAAAAAGAAATTTTAAATTTAGTTTCTGAATTTGCTTATCAACGAAGCAATGTAAAAATTATTGCTCTCGAGGGTTCAAGAACTAATGAAAATATAAAAAAAGATAAGTTTCAAGATTATGATTTTGCTTTTTTCGTATCAGATATTGAGTGTTTCACACATGAAGAAAGTTGGTTAAGTTTATTTGGAGAATTATTGTTTATACAGAAACCAGAAGATATGGAATTATTCCCACCTGATTTAGATTATGGTTACAGTTATATAATGTATTTTAAAGATGGCATAAAAATGGATATTACATTAATTAATTTAATAGATTTAAATCGTTATTTTAGTGATTCTGATGGTCTTGTAAAAATTTTAGTTGATAAAGATAATTTAGTAATTCAAGAAATTGTTCCAGATGACTCAAATTATTGGTTAAAAAAACCAACAGAACGAGAATTTTATGATTGCTGTAATGAGTTTTGGAGTGTCTCAACGTATGTAGCAAAGGGTGTTTTTAGAAGAGAAATATTATTTGCTTTAGATCATTTCAATAATATTTTACGTCCTGAATTATTAAGAATGATTTCTTGGTATATTGGCTTTAATAGGGGTTTTGATTTTAGTTTAGGAAAGAATTATAAGTTTATAAACAAATATTTAACTGATAAAGAATTCAATATGTTTTTAGCTACTTTTGAGATGAATGGATATAGAAAGACATACCAATCTTTTAAGCTTTGTTGTGAATTATTTAAATATTATTCAAATAAAGTAAGTTGTTTAGGAAATTATAACTATCCAAATTACGAAAAAAATATTGAGAATTTTATTCGTAATAATTATGAGAATTAATTTTATTAGCAACCACATTTTTTGGTTGCTTGTGGTTTTGATTTTGAATTTGGTTTTGAACTTATGGACTGATTTATTCAGTCCATTTTTTGTGCTTGCACAAAAACTAGCCTCGCAGAGCACACGCATTAATGACTTATGAAACGTAGTAAATAAGTCTAGTGTGTTATACTTTACTTGGAAGATACACCGAATGAAGAAACACTGAAGCAACAACTACCTAAAGATTTTAAGAGTTATTTTATTTTAAGTCTTTATAACATGAGTGAAGCGAATTTTTAAATTTCGATAGAAATTTTTACATCAAAAAGCCCCCTGTCAAAAATGACGAAGGGGGTTTTTTGCGCACGCTTTTCGAAGAAAATAATACGACTTGAAAAGTGGTGTATAAGTGCGCCCTTTTAAATTTTGAGTGATTATATTTTTTTGAGTTAGAAAAAGGGATTGGGAAAATTTCCCAAAATAATTTAAAAAATAAGCAAAAATTTTCGATAGAGAATGTGCTATTTTTTGTCAAAGGGATATACCTTGACTGTGCTTGCTGTTACACGAACTTAATTTTTTTGATATAAGTTTTGGAATTTAAATCACTCTTAGAAGCTCATATTTGCGTTTTAAGACGTTTTAAATATATCTGCGTATATTTTTATGTGTTTTATCTTTTCGTCGGCAAATGCGTTAAAATTTGCGAAATAAAATATTGCAAGGGCGAGCATAGCGAGTGTATTTACCCTTGCCATTATTTTTTGAGTAAATTAGCTTTGCTGAACGACGAAAAGGAAACACATAACTTTTCAGAGGTAAGGGGTTTTTAAGGGGCGCTTTTAGCCCCTTAGATTTATTTGCTTTAAGATATATTTAGTTTTAAAATAGATTTAACGAAAAAAAGACATAAAAAAAGACGAGCAACGCTACCAACGTTCTCGTCCGGAATAACAAATCGCACTTGTTATTCATTCGAAACTTAGTATATCAATTTTTTCTCTTGAATACAAAATAAAAAAGGACGAATGGATAAAGCAAATTTTTTTGTAATTCCATTTGTCCTTTTTTCGTTCCAAAAATTATTTTAGGAGCGATAAAAAATGAAGAAAATTGATGAAAAATTAGCTGCAGAAATCTCACAAAAAAAACCGGCCGTCTCTAATAGCCGGTTAGGAGTGCATTCTGTGCACCCACAAAATCCTAAATTAAGTTTTGACGCTATGACAATAGTTGGAAATCTCAGTCGTGACAACGCTCAAAAGCTATCGTCATTTATGAGTATTGAACCTCAAATAAGACTTTGGGATATACTACAAACGAAATTTAAAGCTAAAGCACTGCAAGAAAAAGTTTATATCGAATATGACAAAGTGAAAGCAGATACTTGGGACAGACGTAATATGCGTGTTGAATTTAATCCAAATAAACTTACACCTGAATTATTCATACCTCTAAATGTGGATAACTATTTCTATTAAACTCACTGCTTTTT
>NZ_FNFK01000074.1 GCF_900101165.1 Alkalibacterium thalassium
TAAACAGATTTAGAGATATTGCTAAAATCTTATTCTCAACGCGTGCAGGTGTTGCTCATATGGCTGCAGGTACTATGGCTGGTGCACTACAAGCAACATTAAAATATGTGAAAAAACGTGAGCAGTTTGGGAATCCAATTAGCAGCTATCAATTAGTTCAAGAGAAAATTGCAATGATGCAAGGTAATGTAATGAATGCAATGTCATTGTGTGCACATATAGCCGAAGCACAAGAGAATGGTAATTATTAATGAAGTAATTACTTCAACAGGTAAAATGATGAATGCATTACGCTTACGTGAAACAGTAGCAATGGGACGTGGCATTTGTGGTGGTAACGGTATTACAGTTGAAGAAACAGATATTGGCCGCTTCTTCAGTGATGCGGAAGCTGTTTATACGTACGAAGGTACGCATGAAATTAATGCACTAGTTATAGGCCGTGCTCTAACAGGTGAAGCAGCATTCAATTAAAAACTTATTTAGCCACGGCTCAAGTGAACGCTTAAGCTGCTGTGTCTTTTAAAGATCTAGCCGAATTTATTTATGGAGGGATTCGAATGTCAATAAGAAAAGCAACAGTACTCGGAGCTGGAGTAATGGGCAGTCAAATTGCTGCCCTACTCGTTAATGCTGGGATGAAAGTAGAATTATTAGATGTAGTAATTGATAAGGATGACCCTAACAAATTAGCAAAACAAGGGTATGATTCAATCGTTAATCCAAAGAAAAGTCAGCTATATGATCAAACATTTGTTGAGAACATAACTTACGGTAATTTTGATGATAATTTAACAGAAAGTTCCGATGCAGATATTTTTATCGAAGCAGTGAAAGAAGAAATCTCAATTAAACATGATATCTGGAAAAAAGTAGCTAAAGTAGCTAAAGATCATGCAATTCTTGCAACAAATACATCAGGTATACCTATCAATGCTATATCTAAGGCATTAAGTAAAGACTTGCAAAAGCGCTTTATTGGACTACACTTCTTTAATCCACCGAGATATATGAAACTAGTGGAGATTATCCCGAATATGAACTCATCAGAAGATGTTGTTCAGAAGGCAAAATTATTTGCTGAAGATACACTAGGTAAAGGTGTAGTTGTTGCAAAAGATGTTCCAGCTTTTGTAGCAAATCGTACAGGAATTCATACATTAAATGATATCATGTACCGTGCAGAGCAAGATGGTCTATCTATCAATGAAGTAGATGCTTTAACTGGTAAAGTGATCGGTCGTCCAATGGGGACTTATCAATTATCAGACTTAGTTGGTAACGATATCGGCCAGTTTGTCATTAAAGGATTACAGCAGGATAAGAGTGAATCAGACTTTTTCAAAACTCCAGAGCTACTTCCTAAATTAGTAGAAAAAGGTGCATTAGGGCGTAAAGCAAAACATGGGTTCTACAAAAAAGAAGGAAAGAATATCTTAGTTGTTAATCCTGAAACATTAGAATATAAAAAAAGTGAAAAGCCACAACTTGAAATTTTAGAACAGCTTCAAAAAAGTATTACTAAGAACTTAGATGTGATTTTTGAATCTGATACAAAAGGTGGTAAGTTCTTATGGGAAACTCTACGTAACATGTTCATTTATGCAGCACATAATGTACCAAAAGCAACGGATGAGTTTATTGATATTGACCGTGCAATGGTATGGGGCTTTAATTGGCGTAAAGGACCATTTGAATTATGGGATACAATGGGATTTGAAAGAGTTAAAGATCGAATTATTGAAGAAGGATACGACTTACCAGAATGGGTAAAAGAAAAATCAGATAACTTCTATGATGAAGATGTTTTATTAGAAAACGTGACACCAATTGAAGAGTTAGAAACAGGTGTTGTGTGGGACCGTGATAATTCATCAAAACTAAGTGAAGTCAATAAACAATTACTATTCAAATTCCAAACACCGAAAAATACTATTACACCAGAGTTTTCAACCGATTTAATTGAAGCGATTGATAAGTTAGAAAATGAAGAATACACATCTATGGTAATTTACTCTGATGGCGCAAACTTTTCTGTCGGTGCCAACTTGATGATGATTAAATTTGGCCTTGATTCCGGTGCAGGTTCAGAGTTTGTCGAAGGTATTGTCAAAGAGTTACATGAAGCGGTCAACCGTTTACGTTATTCAACAAAACCAATTGTTACTGCAGCTAGTGGCCGTGCATTAGGTGGCGGAGCAGAGTTACTACTTGCATCACCATATGTTGTCGCAGCAGCTGAAACTTACATCGGTTTAGTTGAAGTCGGTGTTGGTCTGATTCCTGGAGGTGGCGGATTAGCTGAGCTAACAGAACGTGTAATGACTCAAGATACTATTAAAGCAAATAAAGTGAAGAAAATGTCGGATGTAGTAAAAAATATTGCCAGTGCGCATGTAAATATGAACGCATACGAGGCACGCCGGAACTTATTCTTAAGAGATACAGATACAATTATCGCAAATGCGGATAAGCGTGTTGAAGTAGCTTTAGAAAAAGCGAAGTTCCTAGGCAGTATTAACTACATTCCAAAATCACCACAAAAATTCCAAACACTAGGCCGTGACTTTAAAGCATTGGCTCAAGGTCAATTAGAAGCGATGCGTGTCGGTAACTTTATTTCGGACTATGACTTTAAGTTAGCTGTCCATATCGCTAATATTATGACTGGTGGTGATTTACCAGAAGGAGCTTACATTAATCAAGCCTTCATACAGCGTTTAGAACGTGAGACATTTGTTGCTTTAACTGAAGAAGAAAAGACCCAAGATCGTATTACACATATGTTAGAAACAAAAAAACCACTTAGAAACTAAGAGTTTAATTTACAGGAAGGGATTGAATCAGATGCAAGATGCATATATTGTAGCTTATGGACGCTCACCAATTGGTAAAGGAAAAGCAAGCGGGGCATATGCTTTCAGTCGACCAGATGATATTGCAGGACAAGTACTAAAAGGTGTAGTTGATCGCGTTGATGGCGACTTCAAACCAGAAATGATCGAAGATTTAATTGTTGGCACGGCTTTTCCAGAAAGTGTTCAAGGAATGAACGTTGCCCGTACGATTGCACTCTTAGCCGGTCTACCACAAAGTACTCCAGGACAGACCGTTAACCGTTACTGCTCATCCGGTCTACAAACCATTGCCATGGCTGCTAACGCAATTATGTCAGAACAAGCTGATATTATCGCAGCTGGTGGGGTAGAGTTTATGTCTAAAGTACCTATGGGTGGTACAGAACCAACAAATAACCCGACGCTTGAATCAGCAGATGAAGGGGTATCGTACCCAATGGGACTAACAGCAGAGATGGTAGCTGAAGAACATAATGTCAGTCGCCAAGAACAAGATGAATTTGCTGTACAAAGTCACCAAAGAGCACATTCTGCTCAGACGGAAGGGCGTTTAGATCATGAAATTATACCGGTCGAAATTGAACAAGTGAATTATACGGATGAAGGACCAAAATCAGAAAAAATAACTTTTAAGACTGACCAAGGTATTCGCCCGGAGTCCACAGTTGAAACATTAGCTAAATTACCAACAATATTTAAGAAAAATGGGACTGTAACTGCGGGCTCTTCTTCTCAAGTTTCTGATGGTACGGGATTTGTTGTTGTTATGTCAGGACGTAAAGTACAAGAATTAGGTGTCACACCGATTGCTCGATTTGTAGGATACAAAGCGGTAGGTGTTGATCCAAAAATTATGGGTATTGGTCCAGCATATGCCATCCCAGAAGTATTAGAATTAACAGGACTTAAATTAGAAGACATTGATTTAATTGAATTGAACGAAGCCTTTGCTTCGCAAGCGATCGCATCGGTTAAAAAACTAGGTATTGATATGGCAATTACAAACGTTAATGGTGGAGCTATTTCACTAGGACACCCACTTGGAGCAACAGGTGCTATCTTAACATCACGCTTATTATCAGAAATGAAACGACAAGAAGATAGTAAATATGGACTTGTTTCAATGTGTATCGGTGGAGGTATGGGAGCGGCTGCTATTTTTGAATACATGAGATAGTGATGTTAGTATGAAATCCTGGACACGTTTTGATAGAATATAAACTATCGAAAAGGAGTGTCTATCGATGTCAAACCGAAGATCCTATGATGTCGACTATAAGAAAACGCTAGTCAGTTTGTACGAAAATGGTCATTCAGTAAAGAATTTAAGTGAGGAACATGGCATAGCAGAACAAACCATTTATCGGTGGATCAAAAAATATTCCACAGATGAAAAAACCGGGTATTCTGAAGCAGATATCGAAAAAATTAAAGTAGAGAATGCCCGTCTTAAGACAGACAATGATATCCTAAAAAAGGTCTTAGCCATTTTCACTCAAAAATAGACCGCGATGACTTTATTTTCGAACTCAACGCAATCAAAGACGACATCAATTTAAAGCGAACACTGGAATTGTTTGATATTCCACGCTCAAGTTTTTATGAACGTGTTAATCGCGAGGAATCGCATAGAGAGCGTGAAAATCGGCGTATCCTCAAAAAAATTGAACGCATATGGGAATCAAGTGGGTGTGTGTATGGTGCCCCGAAAATTCATGCAATCTTGGTTACTCAAGAAAACGAAGACTGCAGTCTCAAACGTGTTCAAAAACTGATGAATAAACAGGGCATTCGGTCCATTACACAAAAGACATGGCGGCCACATAGGTCCGCTGATCCTGTGCCAGACGATCGGGTAAACTTATTAAATCAAGATTTTTCTACCACTGGATTGAACCAAATATGGGTAACGGATATTACCTACATTTGGACAGGGAAAGATGAATGGAGTTACCTCTCCACGATCCTTGATTTATATTCACGGAAAGCCATTTGGTCATTTAGCCGACAGATGACTGTAGATCTGGTCTTAGATACTTTAACCAAGGCAACCCAACGATACGGTGCGGCCGAAGGCCTTATTCTCCATTCTAATCTTGGTTCACAGTACACAAGCGAAGCGTATGAATCTGCGCTGGAAAAACAAGGGATTCGTCATAGTTTCAGTCGGAAAGGGAGTCCTCACGATAATGCCGTAATCGAATCCTTTCATTCTATCGTAAAAAAGGAAGAAGTTTATCAAAAGAATTATCCTGATTTCGATACGGCTTATAGAGAATTATTTCAATACATTGAAGCCTTCTACAATCGGAAGAGAATCCACTCGGCACTTGGGAACCGAACGCCCCTAGCCATAGAGCAAGGATACTTAGATCAAGCAGTCATTTAAGTTAGACGGAACCATAGGACGGTTAAATAGAAAGACTTTAGCTATCCTCATGGTTTCGGTAAATGTTCTAAAAAGCGTCAGCGGTTAGAACGTTTACCGAAACCTTGAGGCCTCAAAACGGGTCCATGTTTCATTAAGAAATTCTCTTAAATCGTGTCCAAGATATTGACGTAATACCAATAGAGTTCTCGAGGAGAGTCAGTTATGTTTGAAACAATTAATTATAAAATAGAAAAAAATGTGGCAACCATCATGCTTAACCGTCCAGATTCAGGGAACTCATTAGTCCCTGAATCCTTTGATGAACTTATCGAAGCAATCAAGAAAGCTGATAAAGATGAACAAGTCAAGGTGATTGTCTTAACTGGTGCAGGAAAATTTTTCTGCACGGGTGGAGATATCAAGACATTTGGACAATTGTTATTGAATGAACAACCCATTCCGTACGAAGATGTTAGAAAAACAGGGGATCTTATTGGTAGCATTTTAAAAAACAGTAAGCCTGTGATAGCAGCTGTTAACGGGAAAGCTGCAGGTGCAGGATTGGGCCTTATTATGGCCTGTGATTTTATTATTATGGAAGAGTCAGCAGAGTTGTACACGGCCTTTATTCAAATGGCATTCCCTGGTGACACGGGGTTGGCATATTTATTACAGCAATCTATTGGTGTCCACCGAGCAAAGCGTCATATGATGTTGAATAAACCAATCAATGCTTCGTTAGGAGTAGAATATGGGTTAGTGTACGATGTAGCTAGTTCAGAAAACTTTAATAATGTAGTTAATAGTTTAACTTCAAAGCTTGTTAAAAGTCCGACTATTGCAATCGGTAGACAGAAGCGCTTATTTGAAGAAATGCTTTATCCAAAAATTAATGAAACAAATAAAATTGAGGCTGAAGAGATGCACAATGCCTCAAAACACCCTGAACACTATGAAGCAGTGCAAGCTTACCTTGAGAAAAGAGAACCACGCTTCTAATTTGGGGAAAGATTTGCTACTATTTAAGTAACAGCATTATTTGAATAGGAGTGAGTACAATTCTTAAGCTAGTACAGATGGAATATTTAAAAGAAATTGTTGAGTCCGGTTATAATTTGACCTTAGCAGCTGAACGTTTATATGTTTCACAATCTGCTCTTAGTCAATTTATAAAAAAGTTTGAAGCTGATAATGAGATTAATATATTTAAACGTAAGAATGGTCTTATTATTGATTTGACAGAACTAGGTTATCAATTATATGAACATGTTAATGTTATTTTAGATAAGTATTATCAGTTAGAGGATTTAATACTAGAGCAGTCTAAGCAACAACAAGGAAGGATTACAATTGGGATTCATCCGACAATATTAAGATTGTTTTTCACAAAATTTATACCAACATTTATTCTAAGTAATCCGAAGGCTAATATTGAGATTATAGAATCAGAGTCCGCCCCCACAAGAAGAAACTTAATGGATGATCACTTAAATATTGCAATTATTATGAATCCTACTGAATTAGCTCCGGATCTCTATGAAGAACATCCGTTAGCTAAGGGGGAAGTGCAAGCGCTTATCAGCAAAGACCATCCATTAAATGAAATAGATAAGTTAACTTGGGAAGACTTAAACGGTTTTAATTTAGTCACGTATTCTAAAGAAGAGCCAATATACAAACAGCTAGAAGAAAAGATTAAGAAACACGAATTAGATTGTAAAATTTTATTTACATCGAACTCTTTTGACTATCTAATTGAAACTTGTAGTAATTCGGAACTGGTAGCTATTTTACCAACTGTTAATTTCAAACAATTTATAGAAAATTTGAACTTTGTCGGGGTAGTTAGTAAACCGATGGAATCTCCCATTATTAGTATCCCAATGCTTGTACGTCCAAAGAAGGAACGATACAGTAAGTTCGAATCATTCTTCTATAACTCCCTTTTGGAGTACTTTTATTTAGATGACCTAAGCTTAAGATACGATTTTTTAACTAATCAAGAGGACGTGTAAAGTTTGAAAATATGTAATTAAAGACTAATGAGGTGTAAAGGAGTAGGAGGCGCACTTAAAAAAGAGTTGGTTTTCATGAAAGTTTCAGAAAATGAATTCAGCTAACTTTAATCGAGAACCCATGACTTTTTGCAAAGCTAATTGCTTGTTCGACAGTCATCTCTCTCCCTGGACGAAGCCCTTCGGTCTTATAGAGAGACGCATTATAGGGTTCGTCACGAAGCAGCATATAATATATAGCTGTCAAAAGGCGACGTGCAATGGCAATAATCGCTTTTTTGTGGCCACGTCGTTTTTTTAACTGTAAATATTTCTGGCGGTGTTCG
>NZ_FNFK01000065.1 GCF_900101165.1 Alkalibacterium thalassium
CACGCCATGAGTACAGAAGAGATCGTGGAATGTATTCCGACCTATCCTTCTTGGGGTGTGAAAAAGAACAGTCAAGGAAAAAATACCTTTTGGTTATGTCACTTTTTCCTGGTTTCAACTGTCAAACTCCCGTTCTATTCTATACTATCCAGCAGAAAATAAAAGAGTAAAAGTTTAGTCACATTTACAAGATTTTTACAAAAAAAGGGTGGAGATAGGCCTTCTATCCAGGTATACTGGAATTACAGATAAAGAAGGAGTGGTGCTTGACCTACATTGTTCGTTTTTTAGCAAATTAAAAGATGTAACAAACTTAAAAAAAGTGATAGACTTTTAAATTACCGAATGTTAATATCGAACAGTGCGTTAATCGTACATTTTTACAGCACATACATGTGCAACATAGAATTGGGAGGAATTATTTTGTCTAAGAAATGGTTAAAAGGTTTAGGTATTACACTAGCTTCAGTTATGCTACTTGCGGCTTGCGGAAACGATGAAGAAGGCGCTGAGGAAACAGCAGAAGAAACTGACGGAGCCGATGAAAATGGCGCTGCAGGCGAAGATATGATCGAAATCGATGAAATTTCAGTTGGATTTGTCCCTTCACGTGACCCTGACGAGATTTATGTTGCAACTGAACCATTAGAAGATCTCCTGATTGCTGAGCTGGCTGAACATGGTTACGATGTCGGCGAAGTTGAAATTACTGTAGGAACAAACTATGAAGCGGTTGGAGAAGCAATGTCTGCCGGAACACTTGATGTGGGCTTCCTTCCAGGTGGAACATACGTCCTGTATGATGATTCTGCAGAAGTTATTCTGACTGCAACACGTGCTGGTCTGAACAACGATTCAGAAAACCCAGCTGACTGGAATGAAAACGAACCGACTGAAGGTACTGACGAACAGGTGACGTACTACCGTTCAATCCTGATCGCAGGTCCATCTGAAAAAGGTAGAGAATTAGCTGATAAAATTAACAGCGGAGAAGAACTTACTTGGGAAGATCTTGATTCAGCGTCTTGGAGCGTTATGAGCTCTTCTTCATCTGCCGGATACATTTATCCAACAATCTGGCTGCAGGAAAACTTTGGTCAGTCTCTGACAGACCTAAGCCAAATCGTTCAAGCTGACTCTTATGCGAACTCATTTGCAAGACTGGCAGCTGAACAGGTCGATCTGATTGTTGCTTACGCAGATGCACGTCGCGACTATGTTGATATCTGGGAAGAAGACTTTGGTGCTGAAAACGATATTTGGGAAGATACAGATGTCGTCGGTGTAACACCAAGAATCTACAACGATACAATCAGTGTCAGCAAGTTCTCAGAAATCATGGATGACGATCTGATCGAAGCTCTACAGCAGTCATTCATCAACATTGCACAGACAGACGAAGGACGCGAAGTCATCGCGATCTACTCACACGAAGGTTATAAGCCTGCAACAAGCGAAGACTATGACGTAGAAAGAGAAGCACAACAGATTCTACGCGACATGTCTGAATAATTTAAGAATTTACGACTAAACTAAATGAAAAATTAAGCTGGGAGCGCCCTTTCCCGGCTTTCTTTTTGATTATCTCCAGAGAGGAAATAGGCCAAAATGATAGAATTTAAAGATGTAAACAAGACATACCCGAATGGGGTCACTGCCTTAAAAAATGTAAATCTGACCATTGATCAGGGAGAATTCGTTGCGATCATCGGATTGTCGGGTGCCGGAAAATCAACACTTATCCGCTGCATCAACCGTATGCATGAAATTAATGAGGGGACATTGACCGTTAATGATGTAAATGTCGGAAAACTGAGTGGAAAGCAGATCCGTTCTTTCCGTCGTAAAATTGGAATGATCTTTCAGTCGTTCAACTTAGTGACACGTACATCAGTAATCAATAATGTATTGATTTCATCTGTACCTGAACTGTCCTGGTGGAGAAAGCTCGTTGGTCTGTTTCCTAAGGAGAAAAAAGTAGAAGCACTTGAAGCCCTGGATAAAGTAGGCATCCTGGACAAAGCTTATAATCGTGTCGATCAGCTCTCGGGTGGACAGCAGCAGCGTGTGGCACTAGCCCGTACGATTGCTCAGAACCCTGATATCATCTTAGCAGATGAACCGGTTGCGTCCCTTGACCCAGTTACAGCTAAAGTGGTCATGGACGACTTCAAACGCATCAATCAGGAAACAAACATGTCTATCCTGATCAACATTCACCACGTCGAACTGGCTCTGGAGTATGCCGATCGCGTAATCGGTATCCGTCAGGGAGAAGTCGTGTATGATGGAAAATCCGAAGATGTTTCTCAGGATGTACTGGACCAGATCTACGGCAGTATCGACAATGTTCCTAAAATGGATGATCCGGAAGAAGCAGAGGTCTAGGAGGGACGAGCATGAGAGAAACAGTATACGATAAGATTTTCAAACCTAAGACCTATACTTTGTCGAATGGAAAAGAAGTGAAACAGCGTGCTTCCCGAGCTCCTTTTATTCTTCTGATCGTTTTATTCGTGACGGTTGTGTCAGGGGAAGTCACAGGTGTGGACCTGTCGATGTTAAGAACACGAGGACATCAGTTCATTGTCATACTAACTGCCATGTTCCCGCCAAACTTTAATTTTATGAATAATGTATGGGGCCCGCTTTTCGATACGATTCAGATGTCACTTCTGGGATCCATTGCCGGAGCCTTACTGGCTATACCGTTTGCTTTGCTGTCATCCAGTAACATAATAAGGAACCGGTTATTAAACGGCTTTTTCAAACTGTTCCTGAGTATTTTAAGAACGCTGCCTACGCTGATTTCTGCATTGATTGCTACGTTCATCTTCGGACTGGGAACTATGGCCGGAACGGTAGCGATTTTCCTCTTTACCCTGTCTTATATTGGTAAACTGATGTATGAACATATTGAAAATGTCGATATGGGGGCATTTGAAGCGCATGAATCCATGGGTCTGTCCAAAGTGGAAGCTTTCCGCTATGCTATCGTACCGGATGTTCTTCCAACCTACTTGTCTGTGTCATTATACGCCTTTGAAGGAAATATAAGATTTGCAGCCATTCTTGGTTATGTAGGAGCCGGAGGAGTCGGTCTCCTGCTGGACGAGCGTTTGGGCTGGAGAGACTACCCGAGCGTGGGAATGGTCCTTCTGATATTGATGCTGGTTGTCTTCGTGATTGAACGCATCAGTGAATACTTCCGAATGAAACTGACTTAATAAAGGAGCAGAGAATAATGAATAAAGCTGTTGCACAGCAACTTGAAAAAGCACCAAATCGTAAAGTTTATTTATCAACTATTGCAATCATCCTGACTGCTCTTATCATCTGGTCATTCATGGGAGTCAATATCACTGGTTTTGATCAGCGCGGGACACAGATAGCAACAAACATTTTCAGTGGGCTGTTTTCACCGGACCTGGAATTCCTGTTTGACTTCACATCAGGTGGAGGGGTACCAGGGCTCTTGTTTGAAACGATCGCCATCGCCTTTTTAGGAACAGTATTCGGGTCCTTTCTGGCGATCCCGATCTCATTCTTGATGTCTCCAAGTATCGTTTCCAGACCTGTAGCCTTTGTGACACGTCTGGTCGTTATCTTTATCCGGACCATTCCTTCACTTGTATACGGGTTAATGTTCATCCGTGTAACTGGACCTGGTCCATATGCAGGTGTGCTGACGATGTCTCTGACTTCGATCGGTATGATTTCGCGTTTATACGTGGATGTCATTGAAAACCTGGACAGAGGCGTTCTTGAAGCCATGACCTCTATGGGCTGTACGACTTACCAGAAAGTACGTTACGGCATTCTGCCACAGCTGTTCTCAAGCTTCCTGTCTGTAACGATCTACCGTTACGATATGAACCTGCGTGATGCAACCATACTGGGACTAGTTGGAGCTGGAGGAATTGGGGCACCTCTGATTTTCGCCATGCGTTCTTACAGATGGAGCGAAGTCGGATCAATCCTGATTGGACTGGTTGTTCTAATCCTGGCAGTTGAGATTTTCTCCAACAAACTGCGTGAACGTTTAGTTAATGGATAAAAAATAGTTCTAGTCAAAAAGAAAGGATCCACCATTCTGTGTAGTTACAGAGTGATAGATCCTTTTTTTGGTTAAATTTAATCCCAAACAGGAATGGAAGAGTTCTGAGTGGTTTCTGCAATGATTTCAGCTGTTTCATCTGTCTGGTAAGTGTCAACAATCTGCTGATATATGTCGTTGTCAACATCTTCAGAGCGGACAACGATAGCATTGACGTATGGTTCTGAATCTTCATTCACAGGCTCAAGGAAAATCGCATCCTGTGAAGGGATCAAGCCAGCATCAACAGCCATACCGACGTTGATCACAGCTGCAGCGGCATCAGTTAATGAGCGAGCCGTCTGGTTTCCTGCAACGGTCACGATATTCAGATTTAATGGATTGCTTGTTATATCGTCTACGACGGGGTGGTTCCCTGCTTCTGGATCCACTTCAAGAAGCCCTGCTGACTGTAATAAAATCAATGCGCGACCTTCGTTTGAAGCATCGTTCGGGATAACGATTGTGTCTCCTTCTTGAATATCTGATACATCTTCCACGTCTTCAGAATAAATACCTAAAGGGTTGAGCGTTGTATCGCCAATCGGAGTCAAGTCATTTCCGGTATCATCATTGAAGTCTTCTAAGAAGATTACAGTCTGAAAGGCGTTCAAATCGATATCTCCGTCAGCTAGAGCTGTATTAGGGGTTTGATAATCTGAAAAAGTAACGATTTCCAAGTTGATTCCTTCATCCGCCAGCCGATCTCGAACGCTTTCCCAGGCTTCATTATTTTCGCCCACTACCCCCAATCTTACCGTTTCTCCATCATTTCCACAAGCAGCCAGTACAACCGCGAATACAATACTTAGTAGAGCTAAAAATCCTTTTTTCATCATTATTTCTCCATTCTATTTTTATTATTGTGTTAATGTAATTTAGCTTGTTTGTTAGTGTGTTGTTTTTCTGATCAGAATACGTCCGATCCATTGGGTGACAAAGACGATCAGCATAATCAAAAGAGTGGAGACAATAGTGATATCCAGTTGATAACGGTTGTATCCTCTAGCAATAGCTAAGTCGCCTAAACCACCGCCCCCAACGACGCCTGCCATGGTAGTCAGACCGATTAGATTAATAATCGATACTGCAGACACACGAACGAGAGAAGGGAGGCCTTCTTTTAAATATACGCCGAATATAATTTCCAACGGTGAGGACCCCATGGATTCAGCAGCTTCTACTATACCAGGATCAACTTCAAGCAAAGCATTTTCAACCTGACGTGAATAAAAAGGAATAATCCCGATAGTTAGGGGCACAATGGCAGCGGTCGTTCCAATCGTCGTCCCTACAATAAAGCGAGTGAAAGGTGCGAGCAGAGCCATCAGAATAATAAATGGGACGGAACGCCCTGTATTAATAAACTGCTCTAATTTATTATATAACCGTGGTTTTTCCAGAATACCTCGTCTGTTCGTTATGACTAAGATCACTCCGAACGTGATTCCGATTGTTCCTGCAATTACTGCTGCAATCAGAGTCATGTAGATGGTCTGCCATGTGCTTTGAAGAATGCGGTCAGGAATTGCCCAGACATTAGGTGCGATGGTCTCTAACCAGTTAAGTAATCTATTCATATTATTTTCCTCCCGAAACTAAATAATTTTCTCTCTATTCAATGGAATTACTTTCGATTTGTTTACCAGCTGAATTTTTTCAAGCTGCTGGACGGTTACCTGCTGTGATTCGAGATAATTGACAGCTTGCTTTAGCTGTTGAGACGAGCCACTTAATATGACGATCAAATTTCCAATAGGGGTATCGTAGAGAATTTCGATATCACCATACAAGATATTTGTCGTAACCGTAAATCGTGAATAGAGACTGGCTATGAGCGGTTCATTTGTACTCTGACCAACGAATGAGAGCCTTACAACGGTGTCGTTATCATGGAGATCAAGAATTGATGGGTGTTTGGCCAGTTTCACCAAGGCCTGATCAATGTGGGTTGCCGTGTTAATGAACTCTTGGGTCAATGCATTCTTAGGATCAGTAAAGATGGACACGATATCCCCTTCTTCAACGACTGAACCATTTTCCATTACAGCTACTTTATTGCAAATCTCTTTGATTACCTCCATTTCATGAGTGATAATGACAATGGTCAATCCAAGCTTGTCATTCAAGTCTTTCAGCAATTCCAGTATCGACAAAGTGGTCTTGGGGTCCAGCGCACTCGTCGCTTCATCACAGAGCAAGACTTCGGGATCATTGGCCAATGCCCGGGCTATTCCTACACGCTGTTTCTGACCGCCTGATAATTGGGAAGGGTAGACATCGTGTTTATCAGCTAGACCAACTAGGTCAAGAAGTTCTGTGACTTTCAGTTTTTTCTCTTCAGAAGACAAGGAGCTTGAACGCAAGGCATAATGAACATTCCCAGCGACTGTGCGAGCATTCATCAGATTGAAATGCTGAAAGATCATGCCTATTTTCTTTCGTGCACTACGCAGGTCTTTTGCATTCAACCCCAGAAGGTCCTGACCACTGACATGAACAGTCCCGTTTGAAGGGCGCTGCAGTAAATTGATCGTTCTCACAAGGGTACTTTTTCCAGCTCCTGAATAGCCGACGATCCCGTAGATATCTCCTTTTTCAATGGTCAGTGATACATCACGAACGGCATGAAGTATATGTTCTTTCGTTTCAAAGTGTACATCGATATGTTTCAGTTCTATCATTGTTTCTCTCCCCTTTATCTGCTGAATGAGCATCTGATGACATAAAAAAAGCGGTCGCCTTGATTAGACAGTCAAAACCAGCAAACCGGTTTTATTTAGTCTAATCAAAGGACGAACGCTTAAGTCGTGGTACCACCTTTGTTTGTGTCTTTCTCGCAAAAAACACCTCATTGAGGAAAGAAGAGTATCAATTCTTCTTTCTCAAAAGCAGTAACGGTTGCTGCCGTGATAGCCTAGCCTATAAAAGGATCGGTATCCCACTTGAACTTGCGTAGAAGTCATGCCGTGCAAGTTTGTCATAGAGACCATATTCAATGTCTTCAAGTAAACCTGCTTTCAGCATGCACAGGCTCTCTGTTTTACTTTAGTGTCATTTACTCATCTCTTACGTGTTTCACTTATATTGTTTTCAGGTATTAAAAAAGTCCCTGAAAGAAGTCCGCTTCAAGCGAACTTCCTCCAAGGACGAAATAGTCTCGTGTTACCACCTTGCTTTGCAATGGAATTTCTTCTCATTGCCTCCACCAGTACGTTGCACAAGAAGTGCGTGATACTGTGACACTGTAACGGGTGTGACCGTAGTGGACTTATTTTTACATTCGTCCAATCTGCTTCAGCTTGAACAGGTGTAAATAGCTGCCCGAAGCTTTAAAAGACCATTTTCCTATTTTTCCATCCTACCCCTTTTCACCAGTCGGGGCTCTCTGAGAAGACTTCCTAATAGTACTTATCTTTACGCATTTATGATGTTTGTTTCCTGTTGCTCATTACTATAGCAAGTTTTTACATCACCTGTCAACACTAAATTCTCAGATAGCTATAAATAAATGTAAATCATTTATATCACTAGACGAACAAAGGGGTCACGTTGTCTTCAGAATTGCTTATTCCTCGGGCTAATTGACCAATGTCGAGTATGTGATTTATTTGCTCTCTACTCATCCATTTACTGTCGAGTAGAAGCTGTCTAACGCTGACTCCGGTTCTCAGGGACTCTTTAGCTATATGTGCAGCCTTTTCGTAACCTATATAAGGGCAAAAACACGTGGCGATTCCCACACTTCGTTCTACCTGGTCTTGACAGTGAGTTTTGTTGGCAGTGATCCCTTCAATACAATTAGCAGTAAGGGTGCGAGCAGCATTCGTTAGGAGCTCGATCGAACTGAATAAATTTTTAAAAATAATTGGTTCAAAAGGATTTAGCTCCAGCTGTCCCGATTCTGCAGCCATCGTTATTGTCACGTCATTTCCAATAATTTCAAAAGCTACTTGAGAGACCACTTCTAAAATAACGGGGTTGATTTTCCCGGGCATAATTGAAGAACCATTCTGCTTAGCGGGCAAATTGATTTCTCCAAAACCTGCAGTTGGACCACTTGAAAGGAGTCTCAAGTCGTTACTCATTTTTGAAAGTGTCAGTGCAGCCGTTTTAACCGCTCCAGATACTCTGACAAAACTATCCACACTCTGGGTGGCATCAAACAAATCTTCGGCCTGTTTTAGTGGCAGCCCTGTTTCTTCTGCCAAGTTAGTTGCGATTCTGCTTACATATCCTTCTGGGGCATTGATGCTACTACCAATCGCGGTGCCACCGATATTGACTGTATACATAGTCTCCATTGCAGAATTTAGATGGTGAATGTCTCTACTGACAGCCGACTGGTACGCTCTAAATGAATGACCTAAGGTGGTCGGAACAGCATCCTGCAACGGTTTTCTAGCCATTTTCAGTACACCAGTAAACTCTTCGGACTTCTCACCAAGCACTTTATCTAGATGAGAAAGGGTCAATATGAGTGGATGCATCAAATCGATTACTGTCAGCTTACCAGCTGTCGGAAAGACATCATTCGTTGATTGGGAGCAGTTGACGTGATCATTCGGATGCACAAGAGCGTATGTATCTTTCGTTCCACCCATCAGTTCACTGGCTCTATGTGCTATCACTTCTTTTATATTCATATTTGCTGAAGTGCCGGCTCCGCCTTGGACAGCATCTACAATAAATTCTTCCCTAAAGTGGCCGTCGACAATTTCTTCGCTGGCGCGCACGATTGCTTCAGCTGTTTTTTCTGTCAACACGTTCGCTTTGCAGTTAGTCTCAGCCGCTACTTTTTTAATTACAGCCAAGTTCTTTACAAATAAGGGATGAAGTTTTTCTTGAGAGAGTGAAAAGTGATATTTTGCTCTTAAGGACTGCACACCATAGTAAGCATGTTCTGGGATGGGCAACGGACCGATTGAATCGTATTCTATTCTGTCAGGCATAATTGGTATACTCCTCTATTTTACAGATTATAAGGTATGTGGTTTACAAAAGGTAAGATATCACGAAGAGAGACCATAGTAAATATAAAAAAAGGACAATAAAACAAGTCACTGGTATAGCTGATAAAAAGATAATAAATCACAGTTTTTCACTCATATACTTAATTTTGTTGCATCACGTTCTTTTAAATAAAAGTGAATCAATCATCACTGTCGAGTAATTTATATTAAGTAAAGAAAAATAGCTTAGTAAGTAAAAATTTGACTAATGGGACGAGAGATGGTATAAAAAGGATATTGCTTGAGTAGATGTAGAAAAGCATTCTATACCGATAAAAAAGAGGCGAAAAAAAGCAATGTGATCCAGCAGACGTGAATACACTGCTGGATCACATTGCTTTTTTTCTTGTCAAATGTCTCCAGCAAAGGTAAAATAAGGAAACGTATACAAATCTGACAGAAAGAAAGAGAGAAAAGGCGACAGCATTGGAGTTCACGCTCCCCTGTCTTCTTTTCTCTCTCACCAATACATAATGAATTATACCTTACTCTCCCCAAATAATAAAGACTTTCTTCTCGCCTTGTCGCACTTAGGCAGTACCCGTTTTTATCAAGGT
>NZ_FNFK01000022.1 GCF_900101165.1 Alkalibacterium thalassium
AATCAAGTCGGAGGTGAACATATGTCTGACAAAGAACGCGTAGAAATACGCATGCCAAAAATCATTTTAGAAAAAGTAGACGCCTATCAAAAAGAAAATGGACTGACGACAAGAACAGCAGCTATCCTCGAACTAATAAGAAAAGGTCTTGAAAAATAAATTCAAGCTATCGCTTGACCGACATTCATCTCCCACTTTCACTGGTGCTTCGCACCCATACGTTTAGAAGTGGGAGACTTCTTTCGAAATTACGTTAAAAGGTCCTATCCATTTTACTTGGGGCAGGACCTTTTGATGTGTCAGATTAAAGTGTCTAATTCATCGACCTGTCTGCTTATTTTATCAGATTCACCCATTATTACTAATTCGAACTAAATCTGGAATGTTATTTATTATAATTCACGGTCCAAGATATAGGAAGAATTTGAACTCGCTTTGTCTTTTTTCTTCAGAAAGAAAAGAATAATTCCTTAAACCAGTGCATTTTTCTAAAAAGTAAGTATAATAAAACCTAATGACTAATTGAGAATATAGAGCACAAAAGAAACGAGGCAAATATTTAATGATTACAGTAACAGATGTAAGCTTGCGTTTTTCAGATAGAAAACTGTTTGAAGACGTCAATTTAAAATTCACAAACGACAATTGCTATGGTGTGATCGGTGCGAACGGTGCCGGTAAGTCGACATTCCTTAAAATCTTATCCGGAGAAGTGTCTCCATCGACTGGTGACGTTTCTATGCCAAGTGACCAGCGTATGGCTGTTCTGAAGCAGAATCACTTTGATTACGAAGACTATACGGTCATCGACACCGTCATCATGGGACACGAACGTCTCTATGCTATTATTCAGGAAAAGAACGACATCTACATGAAGCCGGACTTCTCTGACGAAGACGGCATTAAAGTGGCTGAACTTGAAGGCGAATTTGCTGAACTGAACGGGTGGGAAGCTGAACCTGAAGCCACTACTCTGCTGCAGGGGCTGGGTATTCCTGAAAATCTGCATAGCCAGAAAATGAGCGAACTGACAGCTGGACAGAAAGTGAAAGTCCTCCTGGCTCAAGCTCTGTTCGGTCAGCCCGATGTCCTGCTTTTAGATGAGCCGACAAACGGACTCGATACACAGTCCATTATCTGGCTGGAAGAATTCCTGATCAATTTTGAAAATACTGTTATCGTCGTTTCCCACGACCGTCACTTCCTGAACAAGGTCTGTACGCATATGGTCGATGTCGACTTCGGTAAAATCAAGCTCTTCGTCGGAAACTACGATTTCTGGCTTGAATCAAGCCAGCTGGCTGCCAAGCTGCAGGCTGATCAGAACAGCAAAAAAGAAGAGAAAATTAAAGAACTTGAAGCCTTTATTGCACGATTCAGTGCCAATGCATCGAAATCCAAGCAGGCAACCTCTCGGAAAAAAATGCTGGATAAAATTACGCTGGATGACATTCAGCCGTCTTCACGCCGCTATCCGTTTGTCGGATTCAAGCCTGAGCGTGAAATCGGAAACGACTTGCTTCGTGTAGAAAATCTGTCTAAAACAATTGACGGAAAACAAGTCTTAAGTAACATCTCCTTCAATCTGGGCCGTGACGACAAAGTGGCATTTGTCAGCCGTAACGATGTCGCCATTACAACTTTATTCAAAATCATTATGGGTGAAATGGAGCCTGATACTGGATCATTCCAGTGGGGGATCACGACTTCACAGGCCTACCTGCCAAAAGATTCGTCAAGTGAGTTCAACAACAGCTCAATGACTATTCTTGACTGGCTACGTCAGTATGCTTCCAAAGAGGAAAACGACAACACATTCCTGCGTAGCTTCCTGGGACGCATGCTCTTCTCCGGTGAAGAAGTGCTTAAAGAAGTCAACGTACTGTCCGGTGGAGAAAAAGTCCGCTGCATGCTGTCCAAGCTGATGTTGAGCAAAGCGAACGTTCTGGTACTTGATGACCCGACAAACCACCTTGATCTGGAATCCATCACGTCGCTGAACAACGGACTGATCGATTTCAAAGGGTCTGTCTTGTTCGGTTCACATGACCACCAGTTCATTCAGACAATAGCCAACCGCATCATCGAACTGACACCAAATGGCGTCGTCGACCGTGCGGAAACCACTTATGATGAATTCCTTGAAAATAAAGACGCTCAGAAACAAGTCGCTGCTTTATACGAAGCCTAAGACAGACCTGACTGACGTTTAAAAAAATTTATTCAGCCGACTTAAGAGACTTGATTCTCTTGGGTCGGCTTTTTTTATCCGCCTTTAAAGGAAGTTGACTAAATGGTGCTTTTAATTATAGCTTGAGTAAATTCTGATCCGTTTTTTCAACTTAAACGAATATGTCATGCTCCATTAATAAGTGCTTCAACATATGTAGTTTCTACCTTCAGAAGGCACTTCGTATCAATGGTAAAAATTGACAACGGTTTCCGGTTGTGCTAGATTTTGGATAGCATAATGCACGAAGAAGGGAAGGATACATATGGGAAGAGGAGGCGGCCGTGGCGGCGGAGGAGGCTTCAGTGGCGGTGGACGTGGCGGTGGTTTCGGCGGTGGTCGAGGCGGTGGCGGACGCAGCAGTGGAGCCGGTAGAGGCGGCGGAAGCTTCGGTGGCGGTGGTCGAGGCGGTGGCGGCTTAGGCGGCGGTTTCGGGGGCGGCGGCTACAATAGGCGACCCAGACATTACGGGCCTCGCATGGGACCGATCTGGATGTTTGGCGGTTTAGGCCGGCGAAGGAGATACCCTCGAGGTGGCGGTGGCTGTGGATTTATGGGCTGCGGCAGTATTTTCACCGTCATGATATTCCTGTTCATCATGTTCAGCCTACTGTCTACAGTAGGGAACTTTGGATCAAGCGGAAACGGTGGATCAGGTAGTATCACTACGTCCACTGTTGAGCGAGAGCCTTTGCCCTCAGGTTCCGTAAATGAAACGGATTACTATACAGATAACTTGGACTGGATCGGGAATCACACCCGTATGGTCGACGGACTTCGCCATTTCTACAATGAAACGGGTGTCCAGCCTCATGTCTACATCACTGGAGATATTGACGGCAATACATCACCTTCAATGGATGAAGTGGAAGCATACGCAAACAACTTATATGATGAATTATTTACAGATGAAGCCCACCTTCTGCTGGTTTTCCTTGAACCTCGGCCTAATGACTACACGACCTATTATGTCGTTGGTTCTCAGGCTAGAAGTGTGATCGATAGAGAAGCAGGAGACATCCTGCTCGACTACCTAGACAGATATTACGCTGATGGCAACCTGACTGATGAAGAATATTTCAGCAACTCCTTCAGAGATGCAGCTGATCGGATCATGGAAGTCACGACATCTCCATGGATCCCAGTTCTGAGTATTTTCGGGCTCGTTGTTCTGATTTACGTGTTATATAAATGGTGGAAATCACGTCAGGATGCCAAAGAAAAAGAAGCTAAACGGACAGATGACATGCTGAACAAACCGATCGATACATTCGGGCGTTCAGAAGCTGAAGATCTATCTAAGAAGTACGAAAATGACGATTGGGATAATTATTAACATGCACCATCACTATAGGAGGATGAAGACATGGCAATTTTAGACCGCTTTTCAGATATTATCAGTGCGAACGTCAATGCACTGATCGACCGTATGGAAGATCCGGAAAAAATGATCGACCAGTACTTGCGTAAGATGATGGACGATCTGGCAGAAGTGAAGCAGAATACAGCCAGTGTTATGGCAGAGGAAACACGAGCCAAACGTCTGGTGGATGATAATGAAGCTGAAGTAGCCAAGTATGGTAACTTTGCTAGAAAAGCCTTGGAAGCAGGCAACGACGGTGATGCACGAGTTTTTCTTTCCAAGAAGCAGGAACTCGAAGATATTGGCACAGGACTCACTAATGCCTATGCAAAAGCACATGAGAATGCAACCAAGATGCGGCAGATGCATGACAAACTGGCCACTGATATAGAAAAAATGCGTCAGCGTCGGGCTATGATAAAAGCTCAGCTGTCCGTTGCAGATACTCAGGACAAGCTGAACAAAGCGTCAGAATCTTTTGGAAAATCTAAAGGGGCTATGAGCTCATTTGAACGGATGGAAGAAAAAGCCAGCCGCCGTCTGGATGAGTCCAACGCTATGGCTGACTTGAATAAGGAATATAAAGACGAAGCAGCGACCCTTGAGGAAAAATATGCATCAGAATCAGGGGCCGCAGCTGTTGAAGATGAACTTGCCCGCATGAAAAAAGAGATGGGTCTGTCTTCTTCAGATGAAGACTAATTTTATACTAAATGGACAAAAAACTGCCGTTTACCGATCTGGACGTACAGTCCTTCCGGTAAACGGCAGTTTACTTATTTGAGTCAGCTGCATTGACTGTTTTGACCTACTCGCCCTCTTCTTCAATCGAGAATACTGGAGTAGAAAGATAACGTTCACCGGTATCCGGAGCGACAGTCACGACCGTTTTCCCTTTGCCCAGCTGTTTTGCCACTCGAATAGCTGCCGCAATGTTGGCACCTGACGAAATACCAACCAGTAGCCCTTCTTTCCGGGCCACTTCACGCGTCATGTCAATGGCTTCTTCACTTGTCACTGTTATGATTTCGTCGATCAGATCCCGTTCAAGGATGTCCGGAATGAAACCTGCCCCGATCCCTTGGATTTTGTGCTTCCCTTTTTCTCTTCCACTTAATACCGCTGATTCGTGCGGTTCGACCGCAATGATTTGAGCAGCAGGGTTATGCAGTTTCATCACTTTCCCTGCGCCAGTGAGCGTTCCGCCCGTTCCGACCCCTACTACAAAGGCATCAGGAGTCTGGCCTTCAAGTGCTTCGATGATTTCAGGACCCGTTGTCTGAATATGAACAGCAGGATTTGCCGGATTCTTAAACTGAGACGGCATGAAGTAATTATCCTGTTCGGCTAGCGTCTGAGCCCTGTCCATGGCTCCCGGCATGCCATCCTCGCCAGGCGTCAGTTCAAGTTCTGCGCCATAAGCTTTCATCAGGGCACGTCTTTCCACGCTTAACGTATCCGGCATGACAAACACTGCCTTGTACCCTTTAGCCGCAGCAATCATCGCCAGACCAACACCTGTATTTCCACTGGTCGCTTCAACAATCGTATCGCCTTCTTTCAGAAGACCCTCTTTCTCTGCCTCTTCAATCATGTTCAAGGCAATGCGGTCTTTCACACTACCTCCTGCATTACGCATCTCGATTTTTACATAAACATCTGCATAATCATCCGGTACCAGACGGTTCAGTTTCAATAATGGTGTCTGACCGATTAATTCTGTAATGGATTGGGCTATTTTCACATTTACACTTCCTCAATTGTTAGTTTGTTTACAGTCTAGTATGTATAAGCTAATTATACAAGAAAATGGTATCAGACAGAATAGAAAGAAATCTCCGACCGCCTGTAATGAGTTCAGCGGTCGGAAGATGTAATAAGTCTATTCGATTTCAATACGTTTAGATCTGGACTGTGTCGGATTTTGCTTAGGCAAAGTAATCGTTAATATCCCCTTGTCAAACTGTGCACTGATGTTGTCTTCATCGATATCCTGAATGATAAACTGACGACTGAATGAACGACTGGAACGCTCTCTTCTAATATACTGACGTTCATCATCGCGTTCATCTGATTCAGTTTCTTTTTTAGCAGTGATTGACAGAACGTTGTCTTTATAATCCAGTTCAATGTTTTCTTTTGACATGCCCGGTAATTCTGCTTCTACAACGTATGCCTCATCTTTTTCAATGATATCCGTCTTGAACTGACCGAAGTCTCCGAAGTTCTGTCCTAACGCATCATCGAAAAACCGTCTGCCGAAATCCATGAAGTCCCTTCTTGTTGGGAATAAGTCACTCATCTCAGACCCTCCTTTCTCTCGTTACTAATGCTTTCCCTTATCCTCACCTATAGTGTACTCTTTTCTTTTGAAAAGGCAAACAAAATAAACTGGATTTCATATGGGATTTCAACAGATTTCGGTTAATCTTTTACTGTCAAATGACGTTTGCACCTGCTTCATTGAGATACTGGCTACATATTTGGCATCTGCCAAAAAATCAACTTCCAGACCTGATTAATGGGACTGGAAGAGGATGCTCGTCTCTATTCAGTTATTAAGACGCTTTTCAAGTTTGTCTACATATTGCTTGTCGAAAAGTGGCTTGATCGACTGGTGTCTCTGGATCCGTCTGATCGCGTCCCCTAAAATCGGAGCGATACTGATGACTTCAATCAGTTCGCAGCTACTTTTTTCTCTGATATCGATCGTATTCGTCACGATCGCTTTTTTGATTCCCGACCGGTCGATCCGATCGATGGCGTTGTCAGATAACACAGGATGTGTCACGCAGACATACACATCTTTTGCACCGGCATCCTTGAGCATCTCGCAGGCTTTTGTGACAGTATGTGCCGTGTCCATGATATCATCGAATAAGATACAGGTGCATCCTGACACGTCACCCACTACATGCATTTCTTCATCAATATCTTCATCTGCCAGTCGTTTGTCGATAATCGCCAACCGGGAGTCAAGCAGCTCAGCCATTTCTCTCGCTCGAGAGACTCCGGCATGATCTGGTGAAACAACAACGGTCTCCTCTCCCCCAAAATCTCTATCAAGGAAATAGTTCGCCAGCGTTGCAATGGCGGACAGATGATCCATTGGAATATCGAAAAAGCCTTGAATCTGAGGTGCATGCAGGTCCACCGTTATCAAACGTGTCGCTCCGGCAATCGTCAGCATGTTCGCTACCACTTTAGCTGTAATCGCTTCACGCGGTCCGGGTTTCCTGTCCTGTCTGGCATACCCGTAATAAGGCATGATCACATTGATTGTCCGTGCACTAGCCCGTCTCAATGCATCGATCATGATCAGGACTTCCATAATATAGTCGTTGCTCGGATCATTTGTGGACTGCAGGATATACACATCAGCTCCACGCACACTTTCTTCTATGTTGATCCGTATTTCTCCATCTTCGAACCGGGTAATATCCGCTTTGCCCAGCTCCATTCCAATTTCCTCAGCAATTTCTTCAGCCAAGGGACGATTGGAATTCATTGAAAACAGCTTCAAATTAGATTGTCTGATTTCTCTATCCATGACAGCCTCCACTCATTCGACGATCCCGTCTTTACCTTAATTTAAGCATACTTATGTAAAAATGCAAGCGTTAGCGAAAGGAAATTATATCA
The DNA here is from genome assembly GCF_900101165.1 of Alkalibacterium thalassium. GTDB lineage: Bacteria > Bacillota > Bacilli > Lactobacillales > Carnobacteriaceae_A > Alkalibacterium > Alkalibacterium indicireducens. The sequence goes on from NZ_FNFK01000022.1 coordinate 7,236, forward strand.
TCGTTTGTCGCTGGGTTGCATCCTTAGAATCGATCAGGACCCATTCAGGAGAGGAGATTTAAGAGCCCATAATGGGTATTCACCCTCTAATCTATAGGCTGACGATAAATGTGCTACACTGGGACTAAACACTTAAAGGAGACGATCGACAGATGACATTTTCATTCAATGGTCTGGACCACTTTCAGATTACCGCACCCTTAGGGACAGAAAAAGAGGTCAGACACTTCTTTATAGAGGTCCTTGGGTGTCCCGAAGTCGAGAAGCCTCAGTCCTTGAGCCATTTTGACAGCCTCTGGTTTGATATGGGCCGGCACATTATCCATGTCGGACTGGATGCAGATCATCGGCCTGAAAAAAGAGGCCATCCCGCTTTTGATGTCAAAAATATTCAGGGTCTGATGGATCGGCTTGACGACCATGGCGTCGCTTATGAGGAAGACTCCAACATGCCCGGAGCCCGTCGCTTTTATACGTACAGCTTCTTCGGTCATCGCATGGAGTTTCTTGAATGGACCGACAAACCGGACACTCTGAAAACGCAAGCTGAAAAAGCCGGTGAGCAATGAGAATGTTTCAAGGCAGATAAAAAAGCAGGAGTGCTCCTGCTTTTTTCCTTTTAAACTGACAGGTTGTTTCAGTTTAAGACGATTCTTGCTGCTGAACTAGATTATGAATGATTCAAAGTAAAGTTTACGAGTTCAACTTTAGTCTGTACTCTATCCATCTTCGGATTGGTTTAGTTTATGAGGGGGAAAATAGCCTATACTACATTATACATCAAGTAGAATACAGTTCAGCTGCTCAAGATGCTCTAAACTCAACTGTTACTGGCTGTCCTCAATCACTAACTTTTTATTGATGGGTTTGAGCAGGTCCTGTACCTTTTCGGGATCAGCTTCCAGATCAAGATACAGCTGTTCCTGTTCAGGCTCAAGAATGACCGGCATGCGGTCATGGATCGGCCTCATCTGGTCATTCGCTTCAGTTGTAAGGATTGCATAGGTCAATATACTATTTCCATCCTCATCATCGTAGCGTTCACACACCCCTGCCATTGAAAAGACTGACAGATTGCTAACAGCGATCCGCTTCTTGTCTTTTTTCTTCTGGCCTTCTACTGACTGCCACTCAAAAAAGTAACTCGCCGGCACGAGGCACCGTTTACTGATAAACGGCTCTTTAAAGGTTTTCTTCTCCAGTATACTTTCTGAACGGGCATTGATCAGCGGCCGTTTTGCAAATCCAGGAGTAAATCCCCATTTGATCGGATAAAGTTTCTTATTCGCCAGCAAGATAATGTTGCTGGTTGTCGGAAAAATCTCTTCCTTTTCCTCAAACGAATAGTCCCCTAACGTATAGGCATCCTGATCGAGGTGGTACCTTTCAATCAATTCTTCTTTTGAGACCGTCAGTCCATATCTTCCGCACATGGAAGTCCCTCCTTTAGACCTTATTCGCTGGCAGTTTGATTTATGTATCTCTTTCTATTCTATCAGAAATAGCTGCCTGGACCGGCCAGAAAGGCTTTTTACTGAGCATATTGACTGATTAATTATAAATGTAGAAGAGATAGGTTTTCTTATCGGGAAGTGCCTTCCTAAAACGGTCAATGACTGCGAACAGTTTCTCCTTTTTTACAGGTTTTAATATATAGTCCATAGCACTGACTTCATATCCCTGACCTATGTAATCGGTATAGCCAGTTACAAATAGAAGCTTGATGTCATGATTCTGCTTCCGAAGCTGTCTAGCCAGCTCCATCCCATTCATGTCTCCCATTTCAATATCCAGTACCAGCAAGTCGAAAGCTTTGTCTTCTTCAAAGTGAAACAAAAAAGCTTCTGCCGATGCAAAGGTTTCAAAGGACAGAGATACACCGTGTTCATTTCCATATTCATTCAGCATTTTCTGAAGCAAATTCAACTGCACTAGATAATCTAGACAATGTGAATTAATAACAAAATATAAAAACAGCAAGTGATTTTGTCTACAATAGGTTATAATTTATAGTAACAAACTATAGGAGGGTTTCAAATGGAAACAAGCACACGTTCTGCACTTGAACAGAGAAATGGACGGCAGTCATTTTTTGATGGCGGGCTGTTTCAGCTGATTGGCTGGTCACTTCTCGGCCTGATCGCTACAGTTTTATCTTTTGGTCTCTTATATCCTTGGAGTTTATGTAGACTCTTTGGATGGCGGATCAACCACACAGTTATAGACGGCCGTCGTCTGCACTTTTCAGGGTCAGCAGCCGGACTGTTCGGGAACTGGATCAAGTGGTGGGCACTGACCATCATCACACTCGGCATTTACGGCTTCTGGGTTCGCATTAAACTGGAAGACTGGAAAGCCAAGCACACGCATTTTATCAGTTAATCCATACATAAAGCCCACAATCTTCAGTTTATCCTCTGAAATCGTGGGCTTATATTTTTTAAATGTAGACGAGTTTTCACATTACTATTTATCCAAAGGCTCCCATTTCCATTCGATCACTTCAGGCATATCATCGCCGTGTTCACGAATGTAATGATGGTGCTTGTCCAGCAGCCGGTCCATCTCGTTTTCAAATTCTGCAGCCTGTTTACCGTATACTGCGTGGGCAGCGTCTTTCGCCAGATGGAAACGGTCGAGTTCATTGACTACTCGCATATCGAATGGCGTCGTCACGTCCCCATTTTCCCGGTAGCCATGAGTAATCAGCTGTCTGTTTTCTCTATCGAAAAACAAGTCTCTTATTAACCCTTCATACCCATGGAAAGCGAAGAGAACAGGTTTATCCTTAGTAAACAGCTTATTAAAGGCTTCATCACTCAAGCCACGTGAATCCTTTTTCTGGCTGGCCAGTTTTAACAGGTCCACCACGTTGATGAATCTAACACTCAAATCAGGATAGGCTTTGTGAAGGATCGATATCGCGGCCAAGGCCTCCAGATTCGGTTCTGTTCCGGCCGCGGCGATGACGATATCCGGGTTATCAGAGTCATTGACGCTTGCCCAGTCGATCACTTTAAGTCCTTTGTCGATCAGCTCCTCTGCTTCTTCCGCTGAATAGAATTGCGGACGCGGATGCTTGCTTGATACGATGAGATTCACTTTCTGTGTCGAGGTCAGAACTTTATTCATGACAGCCATCAGTGAATTGGCATCAGCCGGGAAATACGCTCTGATGTAGTCACGCTTCTTGTCGGCCAAATGCGTGCTGATGCCAGGATCCTGGTGCGTATACCCATTATGATCCTGCTGGAAAACTGATGAAGACGCAATGATGTTCAGTGACGGATACTTACGACGCCACTTCTGTTCGTCAGCTTTTCGTATCCATTTAAAATGCTGCGTCAGCATCGAATCGACAATGCGCAGAAAGCCTTCATAACTGACAAAGAACCCATGGCGGCCTGTCAGGACATAACCTTCCATCCAGCCTTCAGCCTGGTGCTCGGACAACTGTGAGTCGATCACACGTCCGGTACTTGACTGCGCTTCATCTTCCGGTTCATCGATATCTTCCATCCATTGGCGATCTGTCGTCTCCAGGACTTCATTCAGCCGATTGGACTTCAGTTCATCGGTACTGATGATCCGGAAATTATCTGGATTTAAATCAATAATGTCACGGGCAAATCGACCGAACACCATCATATCCTTTTCCTTTTCAGCTCCAGGCGTAGATAGTTCAAGTGCGTGTCTGTGCCAGTCAGGAAGCTTCAGTGGTTTGGGATCGATGCCTCCATTGGTTACAGGATTGGCTCCCATCCGTTTGTTTCCTTTTGGTGCGATAGCTTTCAACTCTTCGATCAATTTGCCCACTTCGTCAAAGAGCTCTTCTGGTCGGTAAGCGGTCATCCAGTCAGTTAATGCTTCACTGTATTCCATGCTGCCTTGCTCTGCAGGGATCGGCACCTGATGCGATCGGAATGTCCCTTCAACCGGCTCCCCGTCCCATTCTTCAGGTCCCGTCCATCCTTTTGGACTGCGGAGAATAACTACCGGCCAGTGCGGCATCTCAGTATCTTCTGCCGACTTTTGACGCGCGTTTGCTTGAATAGACTGAATCTGTTCGATCGCCTGATCCAATGTGTCAGCCATTTTCGGATGCATGCTGTCGGGATCGTCTCCTTCGACAAATAAAGGAGTCCAGCCGAGACCTTCAAAGTATTTCGTCAGTTCTTCATCCGACTTGCGCGAAAGAATCGTCGGATTTGCAATTTTGTAGTCATTCAAATGCAGGACAGGCAGGACTGCACCGTCAGTTACGGGATTGATGAACACATTTGAAAACCAGGAGGTAGCCAATGCACCAGTTTCAGCTTCTCCGTCACCAATAGTGACTGCCGCAATCAGATCAGGATGATCCAGTACCGCACCTGTCGCATGAGACAGAGCGTAACCCAGCTCCCCACCTTCGTGAATGGATCCAGGTGTTTCTGGAGCCGCATGAGAGCCGATTCCTCCCGGGAAAGAGAACTGCTGAAACAGTTTTGCCATACCCTCTTCATCTGTCGTTATATCTGGATAGACTTCCGAGTAACTCCCATCTAAATAGGCATTTGACACCATGACTTGACCGCCATGACCTGGTCCTTCAATGAAGAACATGTTCAGATCGTACTTATTGATGACTCTGTTCAAGTGGGCATAAACAAAATTCTGTCCTGGAACGGTCCCCCAATGCCCGATTGGATTGATTTTAATGTCCTCTTTTTTCAACGGACGCTTAAGCAGGGGGTTGTCTTTCAGATAAATCTGTCCGATCGACAGATAATTCGCCGCCCGCCACCAGGCATCCACTTTATTCAGATAATCTTCAGAAGAGTAATTGACTTCACTCATTAAAAAAGGCTCCTTTCCTGATTCTGTAAGATTTTACGTTCAATCTACTTTAGTTTACTGTAGCATAACCTTATTTATCCTACCAAGAATAGCCATTAGGAGTCGTACGCGTTAAATTTTAAAGTCTTTACTTTATGAACGACCAAGCCCTTAATGATGTTTTATCCTATATAATTACTACTCTCTTTTTCCAGAATTGTTTTCAAATAATACTCGCACTCGGCTGTTTTTTTAAAAACGATCAGTTCGCACGTTTCTGGTAGATGCCTCTGTACTGTCTGTAAGAGTTTTTCTCTCCGTCTGGTTTTAAAATTCCAGACATACTTCAGAAAAGCAAGATCGATTCGTTCAGGGCAGCCTGGAGCCATATCTTCTCTTACTTTCCCATAGGAAGTAAGCACACGTTTCAACACGCGATAAACATATAGATACCTCGGGTAATCTAAAATAATCACGTGAGTACTCTGAGCCAGTCTAGACTTCAATGTTCCGCTGTAATTCCCTTCGATTACCCATTCATCGTTTGCTTCCAAGATGGACTCTACTGATTCGGCTAATCTTTCTTTAGATTTTTCAACCCACCCTGGATCAAAGAAGAGCTGATCCATATGAAAAACAGGCAGATGAAACAGACTTCCTGCTTGCCTAGCTAAAGTTGACTTGCCCGATCCCGATGGGCCTACAATGGTTACGCGTTTCATAACGTCCTCCCTTATTCCACGATAAAAATGGGACCTAACATATCCCATCATTTGTTATTTTTGCATTACTTCAATCTTATCATCTTTTTATCGGTAAGTTCTCATGGGTCAATAAATACTACTATCCTACCAGTTAAAGGGCCATCACTCCATAGCTGATTACACTCTTCCGGGACTATAATTTGATCTTTAGACTACTGCTACAAACTGTAGCGCCTGATATGACAAGCTTTTTCGTCCCTTCCACATCCTGTAGCTGGATTTATCCCTTTGCTAATTATACAATTAAATTAAGCCATTAAAGGAGGCAGATAAATGAAACTAGGAGATAAACTCAAAGAAAAAAGACTTGATGCAGGATTAACTCAAAAGGAGCTGGCAGATACCCTTCACGTCTCTCGTCAGACTATTTCGAGCTGGGAGGTCGGTCGTACCTTTCCGGATCTGACGATCCTAGTCACATTGAGTGACATATATGATATACCTTTGGATGACCTTGTCAAAGAAGATTCCCGTTTAGTGGATCACATCACGGAGAAAGTTAAGAAGAGTGAGCGTAGAAAATATATTAATATCGTACTTAGTTTTCTGCTGTCAGCGGCAACTATTTTCCTAGTCTATCTGGGTCTTCAACAGCATCAGGCAACACAAACAAATGAGTACGGCCTGAGTCCTAGCGACATATATAAGTCGACGTGGGAAGTTCACTACGATCCTACCCGAGAACTTGACCAGTCTTTCATCTCATTCGATAACAATAGAGTCGGAATACTGAATATATACGACCCTAGAATATCAAATCCCAACATATCAGACGAAGAACGAGCAGACTTCGAAGAAGCATGGGTTGCTAGAGGACTTGAAGATGGACTAAATACTTACAGAAATTTGGAAGTTGATGTTGAGGAAGAGACATACATCGTCTCTGCACAAGGCTTACGTATCGAGTTCACTCGTTTAAGCAGTACCATAATAAGAAATGAAGATGGCATTGAGTATCATAGAGTGCTGGACGAATCGACTATTGATGACTTATCCTCTATCGATGAGTGGCTGACAGAAGAAAATGAAACAAACGATGGTTCATAAAAAACATGCACTCTATTAGCAATTATGTCTAATAGAGTGCATGTTTTTAAAATTACTGCATAACCCAGTGATTTGCTTTCACTTCTTGTAATGTCTGGCCTTCTAGAGATATTTCTACCGAATCATCATGTGCAAATGATGCATCCGTGGCCGTATAGTGCGGATCAGGCACCGGTATAGCAGACAGCAACTTTCTTGTGTAATTATGCATCGGATTTGTAAACAGTTCTTCTGAATCAGTCAGCTCGACAATTTGACCTTTATACATCACAGCTACCCGGTCAGACAGCTTTTTGACTGTCGCCAGATCGTGAGCAATAAACAGATAAGTCAGATTCAGTTTGCGCTGCAGCTCTTCCAGAAGATCCACTATTGTCAACTGGACGGATGCATCCAAAGCAGATAACGGTTCATCCAGCACAATGAATTCTGGTTCGACAGCAAGTGCTCTTGCGATTCCGATACGTTGACGCTGCCCCCCTGAGAATTCATGAGGGAAACGCTTTGCAAAGGATGTGTCCAGACCGACTAAAGTCAGCAACTCTTCAACACGTTCTCTACGCAGTTTCTTATTCGCTGCCAGTTTATGAATATCCAACGCTTCTCCAATAATATCCTCTACTGTTTTACGTGGATTGAGTGAAGAGTATGGGTCTTGGAAAACAAACTGGACTTTCTTTCTCATTTCTTTCATCTGTTTTTTCTTAAAGGTATTTAAATCACTGCCTTCAAAAATTGTTTCACCACTTGTTGCTTCATGAAGACGAAGGAGTGTACGACCGGTCGTCGATTTCCCTGATCCGGATTCACCTACCAGACCAAGAGTTTCACCTTTATAGATATCAAACGAAATGCTATCAACAGCTTTTAAAGTATTCTTTCTCCCTATAGGAAAATGCTTAGCCAGTTTATTGACTTCCAACAATTTTTCACGCGTGCCGGAGTATATTTGAACCAGCTTCTCTTTTGATTCAGGTGATTTTTCCTCATGCAGGTTAGGAATAGACGCCAGAAGTTTCTTTGTATACTCTTCTTTAGGAGACGTAAATATTTCACTAGTCGTTCCACTTTCAACTACTCGTCCCTGATTCATGACAACGATTTTCTCACACATATTGGCTACTACACCGAAGTCGTGTGTGATTAGCAGTATGGACGTTCCGGTTTTTTCTTGAATATCTTTAATCAGGTCCAGAATCTGAGCCTGAATCGTTACATCCAAAGCCGTCGTTGGTTCATCCGCAATCAGCAGTTTCGGGCTACATGCCAATGCAATGGCAATGATGATCCGCTGTCTCATTCCCCCTGAAAATTCAAAGGGATACTGATCAAATCGTTCGTCAACATTCGGGATCCCTACTAGACGCATAATTTCCTTCGCTCTAGCAGCTGCCTCTTTTTTCGATGCATTTTCATGAATACGAATCGTTTCGGAAATCTGCTTTCCTACTTTCATTGTAGGGTTCAGTGAAGTCATCGGGTCCTGGAAAATCATGCCGATGTCATTTCCACGTATTTTTCTCATTTCTTTTTCTGATTTACTTAATATATCTTCTCCATTAAAGGTAATGATACTTTCTGATCCGACCACTGCATTATTTCCTAGAAGCTGCATAATAGCTCGAGCAGAAACACTTTTCCCACTCCCGGATTCGCCAACGATCCCAATTGTCTGACCGTGGTCGATGTCAAAGGATACATCGGATACCACTTCCAGAAGGGTGTCCCCTGTAGAAAACGATATGTTCAAATTTTCTACGTGAAGTAATTTATCTTGCACTTTCATTCATCCTCTCGAATACACAATCTATACTCATGAAGACAAGCTCTAAGCCTGCCTATTATTACTCTCTCGTTTACTCTTAGTTCAGGTCAATTCGTTTATTGAGCAATCGATAGATGACATCGACCATAATATTGACAAAAACAAACAGGAAGGCAAAGACCAATACTCCTCCTTGAACAACCGGAAAATCTCTAGCTCGAATCGAGTTAATGATCAGTCGTCCCAACCCATTGATTGCAAATACTGTTTCTGTAATAACCGCCCCACCAAGAAGAGAACCAAATTGCAGGCCGACGACTGTCACTACGGGTACCATTGCGTTACGCAAGGCATGCTTGTAAATAACTTTTTTCTCACTGACTCCTTTTGCGCGTGCCGTTTGAATGTAATCCTGTTCAATAACCTCAAGCATACTTGAACGCGTCATTCTTGCAATAATAGCTGAGCCGGCCGTCCCTAAAGTTATGACAGGTAGAATCATCTGCTGAGGGGTACCCCAACCTGAAGCTTGGAACCAGCCAAAGCCTTGGAACCAGCCTGTCCCAATGACCAGCCATTGTATGAGCATGAGTCCTAACCAGAAATTAGGCATGGATAAACCAAAAAGTGCCCCGAACATGAGTGCGGAGTCGATAAATGTATACCGCCGGACAGCTGACACGACCCCTGCAGTCAGCCCGATAAATACCGATAATAATGTACTATAAAATGCCAGCTCTACCGTTGGAGCCATTCTTCCGAAGACTTCAGTAGATACAGCTCGTCCACTACGAATCGAGTTGCCTAAATCCCCTCTAACGACGCCACTTACATAATTATAGTACTGGACTGGAACGGGATCATTTAAACCCAGTCGTTCTCTCGCTGCTTCAAGCTGTGCAGGAGATGCACTCTCCCCCGCCATAATCTGAGCCGGGTCACCGGGTATCAGAAGCATCATACTGAACGTCAACACAGTCACACCAATCAATACGGGGATGGTCTGTATCAGTCGTCTACCTAAAAATTTCAACACAATAATTCCCTCTTTTCTAGTTTTTCGATTTCGGATCCAGCGCGTCTCTAAGTCCATCGCCAAAAATGTTGAAAGCCAAGACAACAACTACGATAGCCAGTCCTGGAATTGTAGATACATGTGGCGCATCCCACATGTAGTTACGTCCATCACTTAACATTGCACCCCATTCAGGTGTCGGCGGTTGTGCGCCCATTCCTAAGAAGGATAGGCCACTAGCAGTCAAGACAGATGTTGCGATATTAAGTGTTGCCTGAACAATAATTGGTGAAAGTATATTAGGAAGGACATGCAAAACGATAATTCTAAAATCACTTGCACCTAAAGCTTTTACAGCCTCGATATATTCCAGCTCTCGAACTTCCAATGTAGACCCTCTCGAAATACGGGCAAACACGGGAATTGAGAAAATCGCTACAGATATAATAACGTTATTCATTCCACCACCTAAGACACTGACAATAGCAAGCGCCAGAAGGATTCCCGGAAAGGCTAATAGAATATCCATAAATCGCATGATTATAGTATCGACCCAGCCCCCAAAGTAACCGGAGACAACTCCAAACGCTACTCCAATAGTCATCCCAATCAGAACAGATGAAAATCCTACTCGCAATGTGATACTCATACCGTGTATAATTCGGCTGAAGATATCTCTCCCGTGATGGTCTGTTCCGAACCAGTGCTCCAAGGAAGGACCAACAAGTCGGGCGTCATAGTTTTGAGCGTTAGGGCCGTATGGTGTTAAATACGGACCTATTAAAGCAGTTAAAATAAGCAATATGATCAGCGTTCCTCCAATAAGTGCTGATTTGTTACGGTAAAACTTCTTCCAGAAATCCTGAAACCTTACAATATTGTGATTAACGGGCTCCTGCCCACTTGGACTTCCGGTGTTTAAATTTACTTCTTCCTGCATAATACTTGTTCCTTTCTATTCTACGTATAAAAGACGCGATTCTTTATTCATTAACAGCATGAAAAGTGAATAAAGAATGACGACTTTCGAAATTATAAAACAATCATATTTATCTATTTTTACATATCACTCCCTTTTTTGCAACATAATTTGAGTCAATAGATTAGTAAATGCCCATCAAAGTATTAGTGTAATTATATTTTGTGTAATCTTAACTTAATTCTTTTTCTTATTCTCTAATGGAAGTTAGGGTGGATCTGCCCTTTAAATTAAAATAAGGTTAGAAAGACATTCTAAAATATTAATAAATAACTTGACTTTTAAATAGTTCTTCGATATAGTATAACTTATATTTTACTTTACAAATGTTACACGATAAAAGGAGAGTGCATTAATAATGAGAAAAATGAATAAGCGATCGTTATTCTTCACTTCATTAACTGCTGCAGCGCTTTTACTTGCTGCTTGTGGTACAGATGATAGTGATCCGATCGACGGTGGAACTGATCCCGGAGAAGAAACTGGGACTGATACTGAAGGTGCTCAGGGTGGAGATTTAGTTATTGGTCAACTATCTGATGCTGTTTCTCTTGACCCACATGGTTCAAATGATACTCCTTCAAGTAACGTTGCTTACAATATTTACGAAGCGCTACTGATTCAAGATGAGAATATGGAGCTTCAACCTGGATTAGCAACAGAATGGGAAAGGGTCGATGACTTAACATGGCAGTTCACACTACGTGAAGATGTTACCTTCCATGATGGTTCTGAATTCAACGCTGATGTTGTTCAAGCCAACTTCGAACGTATTCTTGATGAGGATATTGCTTCTCCTCGTGCGTTCTTGTACGAAATGGTAGAGGAAATTAATGTTGTCGATGATTATACTGTCGAGTTTGTGACCGAGTATCCATTCTCCCCACTTCCAGCACATATTGCTCACAATGGTGGAGGAATGATATCAGCAGAAGTCATCGCAGAAGACTACGAAGCAATTGAGAACGGCTCTGAACCAGGAAGTGTCATCAATGAAAACCCTGTCGGTACCGGACCATTTGTATTCGAAAGTTGGACTCCAGGTGACGAAATTGTTCTTAACAGAAACGACGATTACTGGGGTGATGCACCAGCACTTGATTCCATCACTTTCCGAGTCGTTCCTGAGGGATCCACTCGTCTAGCTGACCTTGAAACAGGTGCGATCCACATCTCAGACCCACTCAGCCCGTCTGATGTTAGTCGTGTAGAAGGTACTGACGGCATGTCTGTCATCAGTCAACCATCTGTTAGTCTATCATACATCGGATTCAATGCTCAAAAAGAGCCATTCGATGATCCATTGGTACGTCAGGCTATTTCTAAAGCCATTGATAAAGATACGATCATTAACGGAATCTACGATGGTGTAGGGATTCCTGCAGAGAGCCCGTTAGCTCCAGGTGTCTTTGGGCATGACGAAAATATATCTGGTCTTGAGTACAATGTTGAAGAAGCACGTGAACTGCTTGCTGAAGCAGGTTACGAAGATGGCTTCTCCACTACCATTTGGACAAATGACAACCAGGATCGTATTGATACGGCTACAGCAGTACAAGCACAACTTGCAGAAATCGGCATCGACGTTGAAATCGAGATTGTTGAATGGGGTGCGTATCTTGAAGATACAGCTGCCGGCGAACACGACATGTTCATCCTAGGATGGTCAACAGTAACTGGTGATGCAGACTACGGTCTGTATCCACTGTTCCACTCTGACAACTTCGGTGTAGCGGGTAACCGTACATTCTTCGCTACTGATGAACTAGATTCAGTACTTGAAGAAGCACGCCAAAGCTCTGACGAAGACGAACGTCTTGACCTTTACAGCAGAGCTCAAGAAATTCTTGTAGATGAAGCGCCTATGATTCCCATCCACCACCCGGAATTCCTTCTGGCTGTAAGTGATGATGTAGAGGGACTATGGCAGCATCCAACAGGTATCTTGATGCTGAGAGATGTGTCACTTAATCAGTAATTAGATCAATACCAACACAAAACGGCAGAAGTCATAAACATGACTCCTGCCGTTTTTTTGTGGTTTCTTTATTTAACTGCGCCACTGACACGACGAGATAACGATCTGTGATCATTTAATAGTGATGAATCTGAAGATAGTCCAGTTTTCTGTTTCTTTCCTGAAGACCAGAATAAAGTTAGCAATAATCCTGTTCCTATGAGCGACAACGTATAAGTTGGTAACCCCAGTTCGAGTCCCAGACCAATTGGCTGGCTCACGATATAGACAAATACTGCGTACAACATAAAAGTTGCTGGGATAAGTGTGACAAGATAGTTTTTGTCCTTAAGATACAGATAACGGGTAGATACTAGCAGAGCAATAACTGCAGTGACTTGATTTGCCCAATTGAAATATCTCCACAACAGATTAAAGTCGATTTGTGTTAGTCCGAAAGAAATGACATACAAAGGAATCGTCAGCATTAAGATTTTCTTCAATGTATCCTGCTTGATGTGCAAGTAATCTGCCAGAATCGTACGTAGACTTCTGAATGCAGATAATCCAGACGACAGCGGAAGCACAATGACTCCAAAGATAGCTACCGTCCCAACAATATTCCCTAATAATAGAATAGAGACCTGGTTGACGACTACACTAGGTGTGCCGCTGGCAATCATCTGGCTTAATGTCTGCCCGTCAAAGAGAGACATCGCTGCTGCAGCCCAGATCATGGCAATTATGCCTTCCCCAATCATCATACCGTAGAAGGTAAAGCGTCCTTCTCGTTCATTTGTGCTCGTTCGAGAAACCATTGGTGATTGCGTCGCATGAAATCCTGATATCGCTCCACAAGATATCGTAAAGAACAGAATTGGAAATACCGGCGTACCTTCCGGGTGCCAGTTGGATAAAGTCGCTGGGGAAAGATTCGGAATACTGTGCCCTCCAGCTAGTAAGCTCGTTCCAATAGCGATGGTACTGATAATCAATATGGCTCCAAAAATCGGATACACCTTACCTAGAGCTTTATCAATAGGCAATACAGTAGAAACAATATAGTATATAAAAATCATGCCTGTAATCATACCGATCGTTATCCAGCTTGGCGTAAAGTTTAATATAAGACTCGCAGGTGACGTTACAAATACTGTTCCTACTAACAGTAAAAGGAGCATCGTAAAGATATTGACCACGTGTTTGACTGGCTTTCCAAGATATTTACTCGCCAGTTCCGGCAAGTGAGCACCGTTATTCCGAAGAGAAATCATTCCTACCATGTAGTCATGAACGGCTCCCGCAAAGATCGCTCCAAAGATAATCCATACGTATGCAACAGGACCATAGAGCGCTCCCATTATTGGGCCGAAAATGGGTCCAGTCCCTGCAATGTTCAACAACTGAATGATTGCATTCTTCCATTTCGGCATAGGAACGAAGTCATAACCATCTCTAAGCGTTTCTGCGGGAGTTGGCCGATCTGGTTCGATAGTAAAGTTTTTTTCAATAAATCTTCCGTAAGTAAAATACCCAAGAATGAGGACTGCTATCCCACCTATAAGCGTTATCATTTTATTTTCCTCCAGTTTTTGAAAGCGTTATTTTTATAAGCTTAGTTTACTGGAAGAAAAGCCTTCATGGTTTATTTTTTGGTGAACTACCTGTTTGCTGAGATGAAATGCAATAATCAGCAGATGAGTGACATCAGATATTTACCTTTTCACGGAAAACTTGAATATAGGATCGGCTGACAGGTACTTTAATACCAGTTTCAAGCGTAACTTGGTAAGTATTGTTGAACCACGGTTCTATAGCCTGTATTTTATCCAGATTAATAATGTAAGATCGATGCACACGCATAAATGTCTCTTCTGGTAACTTTTCTTCCCAAAACTGTAAAGTCCCTTTACTTTCATGCTGATTATTATCTTCGTGAACAATCACTTTCCCTTGCATCGCTTCTACCATGACGAGCGAAGACATTTTCACCATATAAATCTTGTCCTCTGTTTGGACAGGGACGGCATCCGATACCGGCTTGCTTATTTGCTCTTTTGCTGATGATGATTCACTTTCTCTTATTGCCTTATCTAACGATGCTCTTACTCGCTTCTCTTCGAATGGCTTCAATATATAATCTCTGGCATTTTTTTCAAAAGCTTTGAGTGCGTACTGATCTTACGCCGTCGCAAATATAATAACCGGCGGATCTGGAATTTCATTGATGAGATCAGCCAGCTCCATTCCACTTTCATCCGTCAAATGAATATCCAAGTAAGTAATATCGATTGACTGAGTAAGCATGATTTTCATAGCATCCTGAATCGAGTCGGCTTCTTCTACATGAGCCACTCTTGAATCTTGTTTCAATAGATGACTTAATTCGGCCCTTGCCAAGTATTCATCTTCCACAATCAGTATATTCATTGGAGACCCCTTTTCTTAGGAATGTGACTTTTTAAAACAGTTCCTGTCTCACCTGTTTGAATCTGAAGCCCTGATTCTTTTCCAAACAAACTGACAAGCCGTTTATTTAAATTCTCCACGGCAGAACCCGTGCCTTCATCTGAAGCCACTTTTCTGATCCCCAGATCTTTTAAGACAGCTTCTTTCACACCTGTACCATTATCTTCTACACTTATTTCAACCTTGTCTTCTTGACTGGCTATTCTAATGACAACCTCATTGTCGCTTTTTCTTCCTTTAAAAGCATGTTTTAATGCATTTTCTACTAATATTTGAATCATGAAAGGGGGAATTGAATACCCTTTAACCGAGTCATCAATGTCTTTGACCACGGTAAATCGATCCGGAAAACGGGCCTGTTCCAGACTTAAATAGGCATCGACTTGTTCCAGTTCTTTTTCAATCGTTATGAGATTTTCTCTCGCACCCTGAAGATTGGAACGGAAAAATGCACTCAGCTGAAACAATAAATCTCTCGCTTGCTCACTGTCTATTCTAATCAAGGCAGAAATGGTATTCAATGCATTGAAAAAGAAATGAGGGTTGACTTGAGCTTGTAGTGACTTAATTTCCGCGTCCTGAAGCAATCGCTTCTGAAGATCCACTTCTCCAAATTCCAGCTGACTAGAGAAAATTTTACCTAGACCTTCTGCCAATTGTCTTTCGACATAAGTCAGATCATTATGATCAGTAAAGTAGAACTTCAAGGTCCCACGTACATTGTCTCTCACAGTCAGGGGTATCACAATTGCGGCCTCAAGCGGACAATCTTTAACATGACAACCAATTTCTGTGCGTGAATGAACCTCCTTGACATCACCTGTCTGGATCACTTCTTTAGACAGGTCAGTCAAAATCAAATGTGGCGGCTTATGATGATCACTTGCAGCTCCCACATGCGCCACAATTTTTTCCGTGTCAGTGATACTGACTGCAGAAACCTTCATTGTATCGAGAATGATTTTAGCTGCTTGCCCCGCTGCTTCCTCGGTTAAACCTGCTCTGAAATAGGGCAAGGTCGTATCCGCCAGATCCAGCACAGCATGTGTCTGAACGGCTTTTGTCTCCTGCTCAAGTTTATTGAAGGATTGAATAATCGAAAGGAAAAGAGCCATCCCTATGCTGTTTGTCAAAATCATCGGGAGTGCAATCAGCTGAACTAATTGCCAGGCTTGAATAAAGTTGCTGCTTAGCATGAGAATCGCTGCCATCTGAACCATTTCTGTAAGCGCACCAATATAAACACCCTTAATTGGCAATGGAAAAACCATCTTTTCGATCGATGCCTTGCCGAACAATCCTGAGAGTAAACCAATTAGTGTAGAAGATATAACGTAGATATGCGGATCACTGCCCCCTTGAAGATAACGTGTAAAACCAGAGACTAGGCCCACAACCAGCCCAACTGGTGTCCCTCCGATCAGACCAGATACCCCGATAGTCAAAACACGAGTATTTGCCAGGGAAGAAGTAACATCCAACGGGATAAACAGCTGATTCACAATTTGCTGATCTCCACTGATTTCAACCCCAGTAAAATTTGATATGAAGGCAAATAAGCTGAATATGATCATCAATTGCAGTTTGTTTCTCCAGCGATTTCTTTCTTTTAGGACCTTCTTGAAGTAAGGTATGCTTAACAGAACATATGCCAATACGATTATCAGTCCAACACGCTCAAGCATCAATATAAATAGAGTACCCAAAGACATCCCCCTTTCATTTTTAGTATAGTTTAACACAGGCAGACTAGAAACTGATCCCATAAATAAACTGAAGAATGATGCTAAATTTTTTCATTTCTAATCGACTGTATCATCCTCACGCTCTTTTCGCAGATTGTAGATATAGACAGACGGAACTAATCCACATACAAAGAAGACCAGACCAAGAATAAGTCCATTTACTGGTGTTCCTCCGTCGGTCATAGCCGAAGCCAAACCAAGTACTAGAGCAATCACTCCGACTATGCTCAAGGCTATCATTAAAGATTTTTTAGAATTTACTTTATTTGACTCCTGATCGATACTGATACTGGACTGAAGATAGGCATAGACTGCGCCTGTCGCTATCATCAGAAACCACAACGGGTTTTCTCTCGCCTGACTGAACCCTAGTGTCGCAACCTCATAGGCTAATATAGCCAAAATTTCAAATGTTTGAATGATAAGTATTACCCGGCTTATTTTCAGATAGTGTATGTATAATCTTTCATCTTTTATTTTCAAACTTTGATTGTTCGAGCTAATTGCCGCTTATCGGAGCGAATTTATCATAAGTTAGTTCTTGGAACCCACTCATTGCTTCTTTTCGTCTCGAGTTGGTCGCAAGATGCGTCTTAGAGCCCACTCATTGCTTCTTTTCATCTCGAGTTGGTCGCAAGATCTAAATTTAGCTTACATTAAAGTATTTCGACTTTCAAAAATCATCATTTAAGATGAAATAAGGTCACGGGAGCCATCGAGTGGTCTGGCACTAAACAAATAATGCCACAGAAGCATCGGACGCCTATCATCAGTTTAACCCTAACATACAAAAAAGACCTGCACACTAGCTGTGCAGATCATCCGATACAAATCTCTTATGGTCCTTACTGGGCTCGAACCAGTGACCCCTACCTTGTCGAGGTAGTGCTCTCCCAACTGAGCTAAAGAACCGTTATTGGGTCATTACTAATAAGAGTATACTAGATTTTGCCTACTTTGTAAACAAGATTTCAATCTTAAACAGTCCTTCCTTTTCTTTTACGGTAAATTCGTTCATAATGGTTAGGAGAGAATCAGGAAGGAACCGGTGTAATGGATACAACTAAACTGAGTAAATTTTATAAAAAATCACACGAAGAAAAAATCGATGCACTATTCGAAGCGGGTGTCATTTCAGATGAAGATAAACAGACGCTTTTATCAAATAACCTGGATCTGAACCTTGAAACAGGCAGCAATATGATCGAGAATCATCTGGGCAACTACTCCCTTCCTCTTGGGGTTGCCATGAATTTCGTAATTGATGGCACAAACAAAGTGATTCCAATGGCTATTGAAGAGCCGTCCGTTATTGCTGCGGCCAGTTTTGCGGCTAAAATCATCAGTACCGGAAGCGGCTTTTCAACGGACGTTCCAGACAGACAAGCCATCGGTCAGGTGACCTTGAAGCACGTCGACAACATGGCTGAGGCCAGAGAAATCATCCTGAATGCGAAACAGGCCATTCTAGATCGAGCAAATGAAGCTCACCCTTCTATCGTTAAACGAGGTGGTGGAGCCCGAGATTTGATTGTGCGTATTCTGGAAGATACAGATCAGCCCGACTTCCATGCTTTCCTTTCTATTCATCTGCATATCGATACGAAAGAAGCTATGGGGGCTAACATCATTAACACGATGATGGAAGGCATTGCTCCTTATATTGAAGAACTGACTGGCGGGACTGCCCTGCTTCGCATCCTTTCCAATTATGCGACAGAAAGTTTAGCGACTTCTCAATGTGTCATCCCGGCACACGCGTTAAAGACCGGAAAATACACTGGTGAAGAAGTCAGAGACCGCATCATTGAAGCCACTCAGGTAGCGACGATAGATCCATATCGTGCCGTGACTCACAATAAAGGCATCATGAATGGGGTGGACGCCGTGGTTGCCGCCACAGGAAATGACTGGCGCGCAGTCGAGGCTAGCGTTCATGCCTATGCGAGCCGAAGCGGACAGTACCGTTCTCTGACGACGTGGGAGAAGAATGAGCAAGGCGACCTGGTCGGTTCACTCACTCTTCCTCTACCAATTGGGACAGTAGGCGGTGCTATCTCGATTCATCCAGCCGCTCAGTTGTCTCATACTATCCTAGGGCATCCAAACGTCAATGAACTGGCCGGTATCCTGGCTTCAGTTGGTCTGGCTCAGAACCTTGCAGCTGTCAGAGCCTTGGTGACTTACGGCATTCAAAAAGGCCACATGGGACTGCACGCCCGGTCTCTTGCCATTAGTGCGGGAGCTAAAGGGGAGCAGGTTCAGCAAGTAGCTGATTTGCTGAAACAGGCGCCACATATGAATTTAGCGACAGCTAAGGAGATACTAAAAGATTTTTTTAAGTAAGATCACTAGTGTTGCATAAAACTGAAAATCACTGTTACTTGATGATTGTTAATCAAATCACATGTAGTGTTCGTTAAAAATTTCAAAAAAGTCAAATGCTGGCGCAGCGGATGACTTTTTTCAGAATTTTTTTGACTTATTCAGTTGTGGCTAAATCGATTTCCGACTTCTTTCACTTAGTCAGGTTCGAATATTGCCTTAAATAATTCGAACGGTTCATACTGTAACGCTCGTAAATGCCTTAAAACGTGGAAAACTGTTTGTTTTAAGTCCAATTCAAGCTTGATGAGTAAGGTCAGTAAGTAGACAATCAGTGCCAGTATGACTTGATTTTCTACACCTTCTTCTGACTTTGAAAAGTAGTTTTTAATCGTCATGTGTTGCTTGATATGCTTGAAAAATAAATCGATCTGCCACCGTGATTGATACATTTTGCTAATCTCTTCAGCTGATACATCCATGCGGTTGGTGATAATCCTTAGATTGGCCTGCTGCTTTCTTTCTATCGTCACAAGCCGAAAGAGACTCGTCAAGTAAACTTGACTCCCCAATTGAACCAATTGATCACTGATAATACCCGTTCCTTTAGGAACGGCTAGATGGGCTTGCACATGTACCTTCGTATTTTTCTTAATTCGAGAAACAAAGAAATATCCATCCCAATGCATTTGATCAAATTGAGCGAAATCAAGGTACCCACGATCAAAAATGTATGTAGCCAGTGGCTGATTAATAAAGACATCTAAGTGCTCATGATCATGTTCAGAAGCAGGAGATACTTCAAATTGTTCAGGGTGCACCCAACTTTCATTCATAAAGCAGACTTTTAAATGTAACTTTATTCCCGCTTTTGTCGGTCGAAAATGTGCCCACGGATAGGAATTTTTGCTAAATGAAAAAGTTGAGGAATCAATGAGATAGAGTTTTTCTTTCGATTTTATCTCCGTCTTTTTATGCACGAGAGAAAGTAAATGATTAAAAATTTCCAGTAATACACTTGGTTCAAGTGCTCGTAGAGCACGAGAAAGCTGAGAGTAACTGATAGAGTCTATCCCCATCACTTTTTTTAAATTCGGATTGACAAGTTGCTGATTTAAGTGTCGTAAACTTTCCGTTTCATCATTGATGGCATACAAAAAGAGCTTTATGGCTTTCATAAATGTCAATTTCTTTGCGTAACGATCAAATTGTTCAATGGCTTGACGAGAATCAGAGCTTAATTGTTCTAACTTAATAGACGAAAACCATTTATTTATGGTCATTTTTGTTTTATACTTATCCATGCGTAGATCCTTTGTATTGGTCTTGGATAAGTCATCCAAGTACTAGTATAAAGGATTTTTTAATGTCATGGAACAGTTTAATATTTTAATGCAACACTAGTGTATCTATTTAAAACAAAAAGTGCCCTTCAGACTTTCAAAGGACACTCTTTATAAAACTGACGTGTTTTCAATACATCTTTTCCCAACAGACGTTTAGATAAATATAAGGAAACGGTCGGTCCAGATCAGTTTTCTGTAATTATCAGTCCATGATTTTTAAGACCAATCACGCTCTCCTACGGATCATCCTCTTTACTGGCCAGACCAGCCACATCCTCAGCCTGTTCGATCGTTCCGCATGTCTTTAAAGGAGGTCCTTGTAGCAATCATTATTAATGACGAGCTGTGACGAAGCGACTGGTTCGATACGACTCAACGATGGACACGACAAATGTTCCTTGAGAGTGTCTGCGAAAAGGCCGCGGATCATTAATATCAGTCAATTTGAAAACCAGATCGATGTATCCAAAGTCTCAGTGTACGTGTGCGCACTGCTGTCATAACCAGAATATATCAAAAAAAACCAGGAAACTTCGAGACATAACAATTCGATACAGTATTAACCGGTGGAGATCACAGTATATCCGGTCAGGTTCTAGTGGTCAGGTATACCAACAGCGCCTGCAGATCATCAATCCGCTCCTGTAGACCTTCGCCGATTGTCGTATCTCTGATCAGCTTCCTCTCTCTCTTCTCATCTATTACCTGCTTCAACTGCGTATCATCTCTCAAATCTTCAAAAAGTTTCTCGACCGATTCAAACGACTGATGAGTGACGAGTTGAAAGCCGTATGAATTATTGATCAGTGAGTAGCCGGCAATTCCCGTAGCTTCCTGATAAGCTGCACTCATTCCGCCATCAATGACGATCAGCTTCCCGTCAGCTTTCACCGGCAATTCTCCCTTCTTGACCTTCACAGGTGTATGGCCATTGATGATGGTGGAGCGTTCATGACTCAAGCCGAATGATTTCAAGATGTGACTCATGACGGCTTTGTTGTCTCTCAACTGAAAATACGGGTTCCGATTCTCTTTATGGGTATCCGAGTTAGTAATATAATAACGCTCGAATGTAGTCATCCGGTCCCTTCCGAACAGGGGAGACTTCTTCCCGCACCAGGCGTACCAGAGTAAATCAGTCGCATAATCGTCAGTCACCGATCTGTCTGCGGCTGATTTCCTTATATATGTGTCGAAGGCATCAAGCATCTGACGCCCGGACAACTCCTCTCCTTCAAATGAAAAACTGTCCAGTTCTCCATCCACCGTGAGTGGCAGGCAGCCATGATAAAGAAGGTGATCATTGTAAATTAGATACATACTGCCTTTATCAAGCAGAAAATCAGTGTATCGGTTAAGTTTTTCTGAGTGCTGAAAACTCTCCATCAGTGTCTGTACACTATACTTTTCTTCATCGCATAACTGATAGGGATCGTCTGGATCGAACTGATCATATGGAAAATTAGAGAGATCATAGACGTGTCCGTCAATCGTTATCGTTCCGTTCTCTCTATCGATCTCATTCAGAAGCAGCCTGTCCGCCATATCATAAGACGGTCGGCGTTTAATGATCTGTCCTTCCAGTTTAAATTGAATGACAGCCAGTGCTTCGTGAACTTTCGTCAGCAGTTCTCTGCTTTCTTCCCGAAAGACATGTTCTGAAGGGCCTTCCTTGGGCCGAAACGCATCTTTGCTTTCGTAATGGCTGTCGGCAAACAAGAAAAGGGGCCTGAGATTCAGACCATATGCTTTTTCAAGTTCGAACAAGTAGCCATACCGTGCAGCAATTCGAAGCAGTGTGATGAGATTGGCCTTCGATCCGAACATGGCCCCCATCCACAGAATATCGTGATTGCCCCACTGCACATCAACAGAATGATGCGCCATCAGTCGATCCATAACTAACTGTTCTCCACAGTCCCGATCAAACAAGTCACCTACGAGATGAAGATGATCAATAACCAGCCGCTGAATGACCTGACACAATGCAGAAATGAACGGTTCAGCCTGATTTAGACTGATCAGTCGGCTCAAAATATTGTTATAGTAGACATCTTTCTCTCCTTGAGAGAGATCAGTGTAGAGAAGTTCTTCTATTATATAAGTATATCTTTCAGGAAGTGCTTTTCTCAACTTGGACCGGGTATATTTAACTGCACAGAACTGCATAAATGTGATCAGGTCTCTGATTGTCTGCTTGTACCAGTCTGAATCCTTTTCAAAAATTCCTTCATCGTCATCAAGCGTCTGATCAGGATAGCTGATCAGCAGATTGAAGCGGTCCATCCGTTCAACATCCCAGCTGTCACTGAAGCAGTTGCCGATTTTCTCACGAACATTTCCAGCGCCCGTTCGCAGAATATGATCGAACGCCAAGTCAGCCCCATGCACATCAGACAGGTACAATTCCGTTCCTTTAGGCAGACTTTGAATCGCCTCCAGATTGATCAGCTCCGTATAGATTTCACTCTTTGTTTTAAAACTGTTCTTGAGCAGTTCGTAGTATTTTTCCTCTTTCATGGGTTCCCCGCCTTTTTCAAACGAATTAGTCTTCCTCTTTTCCAACATACACCATGGCGACCAGAATCGCTAGTAATTACCAATTTTTTTGTTTTTTCGTGTTGTTTTAATGCAACTATCGTTGCTCTATCAATTAAAATACAAAAAGGCACCTCTTCCCCCCTTAATCTGATAAAATGAAGTTCACTAAAACAAACATTCATCACTTAAGGAGTGAAAAGAGATGCCTAATCTACTTCAGATTATCATGTATTTAGTTAATAAAATCAAGTGGCAAAACAGTTTAATTCAACTTTTAAACGATTATATTACTTGGCTTGAAGATGCGGATAATCGACCACCTAAAGGGACCGATATCACAAAGCTTGATTACAACAAATTGACCCTTGATGACCCACCGAAAGTTGTAAAGATTGAACGGGCGGACTATAAATACCTTCTAAAACAGGCCGTGGAAGCAGGTAAATCGATCAAACCTGTTCGTCGCCACAAGTCATCTTCTGAAG
>NZ_FNFK01000066.1 GCF_900101165.1 Alkalibacterium thalassium
ATTGGAAGGCATACAAGTGGAGTATGTGAACCCTGCACATACCAGCCAAACCTGCCCGAAATGTACCGAAAGGAATAAAGCAAAGGATCGAAAGTATCGGTGTAGTTGTGGATTTAAAAAACACAGGGATATCGTTGGTGCAATGAATATTCGCTATGCACCTGTGGTTGACGGTCACAGTTAACCAGCCTAAGATGCTATATGCACTGTCTTAGGAGGGGCAATGAGATGCCCTCACCTTGAGGCTTGAACAAAACAGAAATGGACTGCGTTCGTACAAGCACTCAAGAATCCCACCGGTCAAACCGAAAGGTTCGGGCTTGCGGCTTTAGCCGTGGGAGTCTCAACCAGTATTGTTTAAGTTATAATAATTGCTCTAAAGAGAGGTGATAGTATGGCATTTGACTACGATCTGGATTTTGATAACATAGATTTTCGCAAACAACCTGAATTGTATCGGGTGGGACGAGGCGAGCAGGGTGTCCTGATGGTCGAACCGTATAAAAGTGAGATCCTTCCCCACTGGCGGTTCAAGACACCTGACATTGCCAAGGAATCGTCCGAAAAAATTTATCAGATGTTTCTGGATTATCAGGAAGCTCACGACTTCGCAGGGATAGATATGGCAAGGAAGTTCCTGCAGATGGGCTATACCCGGTCCAGACGTTACGCCAATTATAAAGGCGGAAAAAAATACGACAAAGACGGTAATGTGAACAAGCGGAATATTGATGAAGAAAAAGCAGAATCTGCACGACTATTTGAAGAAAAGTGGACAGTCGTGCGGGAGGATGAGGATTACCTCAGGAGAAAAAAAGAGCATCAAAAGAAATACGGCTGATGTGATGCACATTAGTTTAATTATGAAAGGATGAAACGTGATGATTTATCAGATAAAAGTTACGCTTAAAGATGTCGGACTGCCCGTTTGGAGGCGATTGTTAGTACACAGTGACACAACTTTCGAGGATTTACATTATATTCTGATGGCTGCTTTTGACTGGGCGGGCTACCATCTTCACGAATTTGACGTCAGGCGCTCAGACGGTGAACGTATGAGTGTCACTCGTATTGGTCCTGATGACGATACAAATGGGAGTGATCTGGAAAACAGTTTTCCGTTCGCAGTGGATGAAGCGTTCACTTCTCAGTTTCTTCCTCATTTAAAGTTACGTAATGAAAAAAATGAACGCCTCTCTGACTGGATCAAGAAGGAAAAAGACCGGATCCTCTATACTTATGATTTTGGAGACAACTGGGAACATAATATAGTCCTTGAAAGTATTCTAGAAGCTGATCCCAGCTTGACTTACCCAACATGCATCAAAGCGAAAAACGATGCTCCTCCCGAAGACAGCAGAGGAGAGCTAATCGAGGATGGCATCGATTTAGTGAATCCAGACTGGAAAGAAATTGTGGCTGACATAAATGAAGTATTTGAAACGGATAACTGGAAAGACGAATTCTTGAGTCGAGATGATCTCTTTTAAATAGTGATACTATAGGAATAGCCGTGATATCTTGATTTACTAGATCATCACGGCTATTTTGATTGACGTAAAACTTAGTAGATCTGGAAATTATAATCATAAATGCAGGTCTGTTATTAAGTTATCCAATTTAAAATACAACTGAAGTATATATCAGATTATATCTATGCAGCCGCAGACTACTCAGTTAAAAAGCTTTGAGCATTTCAACTCAAAGCTTTTTTAGTCCTTACAATTCATTTACCCTCTAGAAAATTAATCATAACATTTTTTCAGGCCGTACTTTTTTATCATTCCAGCCCATACCTTTAGCCCATCTACGTGCATCCGCAGACTCTTCTCTACTCTCTCCTTGATATATTTCTTTTAGTAGCCTGGCAAATCCGCTAAGACCTCCCACATCATCCATTACAGATAGACCCTCAATAACTATACAGACCGGTTTATGCTTACGAATAACCTGCATTCGTGCATCCTGTATTTCCTGTACAGTGACCAGACGACCGCTTATCAGCTCATTAAAAGACATTCGCCTAGTAATACGCACTCTCCACCCATCACCGAAATCGTACTCATAAAACAGTTCATTTACAACTGGGATACCGTCTCTACCGCTATGCTCATCTTCATATCCAAGGAGTTCATCGACAAGCAGTTTCTCCAAAAGATTTTCTGTGCCACTTTCCATAAACAGTGAGTTATTCATTTGCTCAAGTGTCATGTCAATAAGTGCAGAACGCCCTATATTTTTAGGCTCAGCTTCACGGTCATAGGCTTTCCGGTCCATAAAATCTGAAAAAGATTCTCTAATTTCAAGATCAGGAAAAAGGTCAAGTAAGGTCTCAATATCTTCTCTAGCCTGTTCGTACTGTTCTAATTGTCCACGAAAATAATACGGACCTGTATATTTTTTTCTTAACCAAGCGTTAAAGTTCCCTGAATCATAGTCATCGTCCCAGAAAAGATCATGCTCCCCTTCTGAAGGAGGTTGGAATAATGTGCCGACTAAATCCGACCAGCCTCTGACCGTTCCGTTAGTCACTCTATGATAATCTTCCTCTGACAGGATGAATCGCCTTAAATGTGAATTCTGCCAGCCAAAAAGTTTTTGAATAGTATAATGCAATGCATGTAAGGTCATGTCGAATGGGACTAGAATATCACGACTGATACTGGTTCCCGTTGATGATTCACCGTATCGTTTGAGCATGACTTGTTCCTCATCTGACATATAGTCGCTTACAAGCTCCAAGTGAAGATGTATGGGTGCTAATGGTTCTTTTTCTTTAGTCATATCTACTGACTCCTTTATATTTAATGTTCGCCAAAAATGAACTAACGATTATCTTTGAAGACAATTTATGGTTAACCTTTGGCTTTAATAGCCTTAATATGAGCTTTCTTAGTCTGCTCATCAGAAAGGGTATACTTACTTAGCAGTTTAACATATGTATCTATTTGTTCGTTCGATAACACCATTTGAGAATCTTTAACCTGTCTTTTCACGCTTTTAATCAGGCGGTCTCTTTTTATAACTTTAACATGATCAGATTGAATTATTATTTTCTTTAGTGTGCATCTTTCACTGAAAATGATATATGAAAAGTAAAGATCTTTTCCGTCTACTCCAGTTACATTTTTCAAAGCGTTTATATGAGCATTGTTTTGCCAGATAGGATTAAAGAACTTGAATTTCTTCTTGTTGGGAAATGACTGAGTCCAACTTTTCTGTAATTCATTGCCGTAAATCCATCCGCTGTAGTTTTTAGATTCAAATACATAGATTCCCGTTTCAGCAACCATAAGCAGATCGATTTCCGTCGTTCCACCGCCATGCTTAGGTATGTATAGATTCGTCAGTAATTTATGATTGCCATCCATTTTCTCAAGTTTATAGTAGATCAAAAATTCTCCATAATTGCCTTTATTAAACACTGTCTTAATAAAACTATTTCCACTAGCAACCCGATAAGTGGACTGCTTATATTTTATGTATACTGGAATAAGAACTATACCTGCTAGTATAAGACTGTAGATTATTATGTATTCCAAGTGTCGTCTCCTTCTGTTGAATGTGATAGTCTATTATAGATCTAAATATATTTGGATATAGTCCATATTTTCATGTTTTACTTAATACCTCTCAGGTAATTTTAAAACATGATTATTTCTTTTCAAGATCGACAAAAAAGATAAAAACGATTCGAATAAATCCAAAAATTATACTCTCCGTTCCTTCTTCTCTTTAAATTAAGCATGGTTTGAATTTCCCCATTCAAACCATGCTTTATTATTCGCAAATTCCATTTAATTTCTATAATTTCGCCTTACTCAGCTCATCCATAAAGGCTGGTCTTCGGCTATACTTTTTCCGTATTTGCCCAGTCACTTCGTTAGCTAGTTTTTCATCTGTGACTTTACCATATTCTTTTATTAATGAAGCAACTGCTCTGTATCCTGACCGATTATTAGCCATAGAAGCCTCTTGCTCAATAAGGTATTTATACGCTTTAACAACCAACTCTTTGTGGGTACCTTGTAAATACTTAGCATACTCCCGAACATACCTGACATCGCCAGTGACTACCTCAGCTAAGGCGTCCACGTCTTGTTCTTCTCTAATTAATCTCAGATAAGTTTGATTATAGCCTGTAAATTGAAAGTTCTTTTTCAATTCCACCTTGAGTTCTTCATAAAGTTCTTGTTCATTACCTTTATACAACTCTTTCAATTCATTGTAGTAGTCAAAATCACCAGATAAAAAGAGTTCTTTCCCTAATGTAAGTTGCTCATCTAGCATCTCCGCATACTTGTAAGCTTTATACCTTAACTCTTTCCAAATTGCTACTTTTCCTGTGTAGTGTTTATGCTGATTCTCTCCTTCTTTGGTCAATTGAATGACTTGAAGATAATCTTTCTGATCAAAATATTTGTCGATAACCCTTTTTCTAAAACTGTCATACTTAATATTGTTCAATAAGAAGAGCATCTGTTCATCTGCATCTCCTCTTCTTTCAATCAAATGAAAGACTTTAATCAGATAGCGTTCATTGTGATACATTGTTGACCATGTATTGCCTTGTTTTATACGACCCATTAACTCTTCTACATAATATTCATATAGGGTTTCCTCTTCTGCCAAATCGTCCAAGACTTCAAATAACCCTTCTTGAAAATCCTCCCAAACAGGTAATTCGTTATGATCCATTTCATTGATGATTTTATTGTAGACTGCTTTTTTGTCCTCAAAACTTAACTCACTGGAAACAATAGATTTCACTATTCGTATGCAGTCATCCACAATTTCTCCAAGTGTCCAGTCGTCATCTTCAAAGTATTCGAGTAATTCCAGCAGTTCATTCATTACTAGACAAGCGATATCACAGGAAATCAAAGGGTCTTTAACGTTTAGCGCCTTATTAAGTACCTGCCCCATCTCTAGAGCATACTCGGTACTTCTTTCTTGATGTAAATTCCCTTTATAATCAAAGTATTTTTCATTTATAGCTTCCAGTACTCGTTTAGTTTCAGCTAACTCATCTTCAGGAGATCTTTCACCATATTTAAACCGCAAATGATGCTCCAAACTCGAATCATTCGCTGCTCTCTGCATGATAAAGCGGACTAGTTCCTCCTTTGACAAGGAGTCTAATAATTCTTCAAGAGTATACGCATCATTTGGTTGAAATTCTTTTGACCCTTCAATTAAGTTGCCTTTTTCCATAAGTTCTCTCAATTTATAAAAAACAGAAACTTCATGTTTACAAATCGGGCCAAAGTCAAATGGACAAGTACAAGACGAATGAATGACCTCATGTTTATTCATTTTTAATTTCACATTGTATACATATGTTCCAAAAATGTCAGCTTCATATGAATCATAATCAGTCTGATATATCTTCTCGATCAATCCTTGTTCATAATATTGCTTCCCACGTTTCAAAATGGTTGAATTTATCTGTTTTTCGAACTGTCTTAAATTTATCATCCGATCACCCTTATATATCGTTATCTGCCTTTAAGTGGAACTGATTTACAAAATTCAGCACAATTAGTCACCAACTTTACTTCTATATCCTGATGGACTCGATTTCTAGTATTTCTAAATTACTGAATAATCTATCTATATTTTTTTCACAGGTCTATTTATTAGTGAGCTATGTACTTGATATTTATTTATTCACACCAAAAATGTAAGAAATGACCAGATAATATCTTAAACTAGCTGTAGCTCTCCAGTTACACTTGAACCACGTCAAATGGGTTACTAGAGAGATTTGCTTTAAAGAATCAGAAATAGGCCATCATTCTAGTTTACCTTCTATCTTATTCAAATATGAAATAAATCAACTGATTTATTTGTTCTAACTCATTAAATCCAATTTTTTCTATAAATTGACCGTTTCTCTCAACATAGTCAAGTGATTTCAATTGCGGAACGATTACTTGGCCTTTAATTTTAGATGTACTGGACAACTCGAATCGGGTAGGATTATTTCTTTTCGTGGACGTAATTGGGCATATCACGGCAAATCTGGTGCTCCGGTTGAATTCATATGAAGAAACAACGAGGCCAGGTCTTCTTTTTTGAATTTCGATTCCAGCAGAAGGATCGAAATCAATCCAAACGACATCTCCTTTTTCTGGAATATATTTTTTGTCTACCATATTTCTTTTCCAATAGGCTTCATTTCTGCCCATTCATCCTCTTCGTAAAATTCACCTTTTTCAGCATTTTTGAATGGATTTTCAAGTTGAGGAATCAACGTAATAGTTCCATGCTTATCCGTTTTTACAATATACTCTCTGTCCATATCAAGATTTTTGGCTTCTGCAGCAGGAATGGTTACCACTATTGAACTTCCTTGTTTGCGTAATTTTGTAGTAGACATACTATTCACTCTCCTTAAATAAAGTATATTACGCAACACCTGATAATACAAATTTAAAAAGACGTTATTTTATACCTTTTATTAAGCTTTTTGTAGAAAAGAGTTTAGAGAAGAAATGAAATAATCCAGAAGAAAGCAACTGGAAATGTCCTTGCTACTTTTTATAATAAGGATGGGAAACCTATAAAAACTTCACTATCTGAGAGAATTGACGGTCCTGAGTTAGAAGACTTGAGAAAAATGAAAGAAGTTTTAGTACTTGCAAGTGGGAAAGAAAAAGCTATTAGTGTGGAGGGTTTATTAAATCTGTAAAGAACAGTTATAAAATGTAGGAAAATGACAATGTAAAATTGTTGGTTTTCCTGCATTTTTTATATACTCTTCTTATCCCCTATAGAATTGGAGTGGAATAGCTGTTGCAATCTGAATCTATGAAGTTTCTTCTGCTGTTTTCTGATTGAGTATCTCGATGCTCTTGTACCAATAAAAATACGCTTCAGGATCAAATTTCATGATCGTTTTGAATTTCTTGAAATCTGGATGATCTATCACTAGCTCTCTCAAATCTACTTTTGGATCAAATTCCTCAACATCAGTAATTTCGTGTTTTATTAAAAGTGATAGGTACGCTGCTTTGGATGCACTGTTTATTGCACTCTCTACTATATAGTTTCTAGAGAAAATGTAATCCTTGATCCTATTGACTCCCAGCTGTAACTGATCATAAATGTCTTTTTCGATCCGACCTCTTTCACTTAAAATTCTGGAGGTCTCAAAAATATCTTCAAGAACGTCTCTATACGATAACACCTCATCTCGTTCACGATAGATTAGTTCCTGCTGTGCCATCTGTTTGAATGTCTGGCTCACTTTATTGACATCACTCATTTCATCAAACAAGTTACCTACGTCAAAGAGCTGTTTGATGATTTCCAACTCTTTACTCTTTCCGTAAGGGATACCCGTAGTATTTGGTGCATACGCTGTTAATTTATCACCTAAAATGCAATCCACGCTCGGCACATGAACCTGAACTGATGGTTCAGAGTATTCTATAAAACTACAGTTTATGCTCTTCTCAATCACATCTACATAATGGCTTTTTTCGTATAGAATATCCAGAAGGATGTAGTTCTCATCTTCATTAAGTGACGATGTGTAGAATACTTTATAGTGAGCTTTTGGGACTTCGTTATTTCCACTTCTCACATTCTCTTCAAAATGGGTGAAGATACCGCTCTTACCAACTATCTCAGTAAGAATATCATCCATATCAACCTCATGCTTTTGCTCCTCAATAATAATGTCAATGTCTATCGAGAATCTGTGCATCTGATTAAGAAGAAGGAGTAGTGATGTTCCCCCTTTGAAAATAAATTCCAAATCTGTTTTTGCTAGTTCTTCTAACAGATGAAAAGCTTTAGTTACTTTTTCGATAAGCGTTGGATTCGCTTTCTTCTTTCCTCTTTTGTAATCCGCGCTCTTTTTCACAATCCATTCTTTTGTGTATGTCGTCTCGTGTATCATCAAATCACCTCATATTAATAGTTCATCTTCATCAATGCTCGTTTCCTCTTTTAAGAAAGATGTTAGTTTATCTTTTATATGCCTCTTGTGTGCATACTGCTTTAATGTTGATTGGTTGACACTATAAGTATTAAAAAACTCCTGGTAAATACTCTTAAGTTCTGCTCCTTGATAGGTAACAAACAGTTCATCGTCTACAAATAGATCAACCATGATTTTTTCTACAGATGGAACAATGATGTTTTGAACTTCTTGTAGCGGAGAAGTCACTGTAAGGTTCTTAATGATGATGCTCGTTTGCCCAGCACTGATATAATTCTCCACTTCATGTTTCCCTGGATTTAAGTAAACATTTCTTTGCGATTCCTGCAGAAAAGCAAAAACTGCTGAAGCGGCGTCTTTATCAACTTCCAGTATAATACTACTAGAAAATGCTTGATGAACCATCAGATTATTTAGCCAAGAAGTCTCCCATATGCACATGTCAACATAGGGGAATTGATTTTGAACTTTTGAAAACAGATTTTTAAGCTTCTTGCTCACAGTAGGTTTGAAGTCTTTCTTGCTTTTGGTTGCATAGACTCCTCGCTTTAATGTGTTAATGACCCCATCATTTTTTAATGCAAAGACACGCCATCGAAATGTACTCTTCTTTAAGTTTGGATCGTATTTTTGGTAAAAATGATATAGATCATCACTCGTGAACGGTTTATTGCCAAAGACATTTTTTATTTCTTCAGTTCTTAACTTGTCATTCATCTAAATCAACCCTCTTTTCTCAAAACCAACATTTGGAGCAATTTACATATCCGCTCCGTTTGTTTGGTAAAGAAAAATCAATTTCTATAACCAAACATTCGGAGCCATTTTAATTTTCGCTCCATTTGTTTGATTTATTTAAGTATACAACAAATACCAAATTTAAGCAAGAATCAGACCAAACATTCGGAGCTATTTTTATTTTCGCTCCGTTTGTTTGAAATGAAAATAACCCCACCAAGTGGCTTGATCACTACAATCAGGCTACTCAGTGGGTTTCATTCTTACTTTTTTATCGGGAGCTTCCAATGCTGCTCGATTGTCTCTTGCGGTCCAGCTCACGCCTATACTCAGCTTATATTCGATAACGTCATCAGCTAGGAAGGTTCCGGACTTGATTAACCTCGTGAAAATATCTCTTCTAAATGGAACTCTCTCTTTCTTGGGATTGAATG
Source organism: Alkalibacterium thalassium (assembly GCF_900101165.1). GTDB lineage: Bacteria > Bacillota > Bacilli > Lactobacillales > Carnobacteriaceae_A > Alkalibacterium > Alkalibacterium indicireducens. The sequence goes on from NZ_FNFK01000066.1 coordinate 9,124, forward strand.
GTTCCAAAGTCAAAAGCTCTTTTTTTATCCACTTCAGCTCCTCATGTTTATGGCAAGATAAAAATACATAAGAGGGGGTGCGGACATAATCTTGGACACTAGTGTTGCATAAAACTTAGAATAAATGATTTCATACATTGTTACTTTCATCACAAGTAGTTTTCGTTAAAATTTCCAAAAAAGTCAAGTGCTGGCGCAAGGGATGACTTTTTCCAGAAATTTTTAGGGTTATTCAGTTGTGG
>NZ_FNFK01000069.1 GCF_900101165.1 Alkalibacterium thalassium
TCTATGTGTAAAATTAATGTCGGAAGAGGGGAAATTCGACCTAGACAAAAAGAAAGAAGACCCTTAATCTAGAGATAACGACAACGCTAGAGAAAGAGGTCTTCTTATGAATCAAATTATATCAGAAATCATCACAACTTTAAAGGATTCTTCTTCCCTTTTAGAAGCAGAATTAGCCTTAGAAACGGTTTTTCAACGTATCACTCAACAGTTACTCAGTGCCGCTATTAAACAGATTGATTTAGAATTACTTCATGATTACAAAGAACAAGGATATGAGATTGACAGTGTGCCTGACCGTACGCTTCAATTTACATTCGGAACCGTTGAATTTGAACGCCACCGTATGCGAAAAGAAGGCGAAAAAAGTGTGATTCCTTTTGATAAAGCCGTCGGCTTAAAGCCTAGAATCCGTAATTCTCCTCTTGTAGAGATGAAAGCAGCTCAAATAGCTTCAGATGGAACGTACCGCAAAGCAGAAGAAGCTATTAATCTTCTTACATCTTTTTCGCTGAGTCATACGACCATTCATACTATCACTCAAAAAGTCGGTGAAACCATTCAAGAATGGACAGAAACAGCACCTCTTCAAGACGAGACGTCTCAGAAAGATAAGAAAAAAACGCCTGTCTTATTTATTGAAGGTGACGGGTTAATGCTTACAAAAGGCAAGGAGAAAAAACGTCCTGAGATTCATCGTGTTCAGTTTCATGAAGGGGTAGAGTATAAAGGAAAACAGAAAAGACCTGTCTTAATTAATTCTAAAATGTTTGAGAGTACTGTATCAAGTAAAGAAGCTTTTAAACGTGCAAGCCTTTGGTTAGAGTCGCTGTATGATATACGCGAGACGATCGTCATTTCAAACAGTGATGGAGGCAGTGGTTACGACAAAGATAAATTCCATCAAATCATTGGCAAATGCCAGCGACACGAACATTTTAGAGATGCTTATCATGTAAACGAGAAAATCAAACAACGAATGTATTTTGATAAAAAGATGGAAAAGAAAATGAAAGAAGCTGTGCGTACATACGATTGGGATCGTATTGAAACCATAATCGCTACAACGGAGAGTCGCATTGAAATTAACAATGAAAAAGCAACTGAATTTCAGGAAGAACTTACCATGTTAAAAGCTTATCTATATAGAAATTGGGAAAGTCTTAAACCATTTAAAATGAGGGATTTACCCGTAAATAAAGGGATTGGTGTTTGCGAAAGTAATCATCGTCCTTATAGTTATCGTATGAAACGACAAGGACGAGGGTTTTCAGCTCAAGGTGCTGGGAATGTAGCAGCGATCATATCTGCACGTAAGAACGGAACGTTTCTCAAAGCGCTAACAGATAAAATACCGGAACTTACAACGAAACTCCAGCCGGAGTTTAAGGGTGCAGTGAGAGCAGCTTTGAAGAAAAGCCAACATAGACCTTCAATAGGTGTAAAAATTGGAAGAATAGCTAATAATGGCTCTCCATCAAGTCCAATGGGGCAATTACAGAAATTATTTAATTAGAACTGACTTTCTCAAGCCTTTTAAAAGCTCGAAGAGCAAAAAAGGCTTGAGAAAGACAAAAACAATAAACTACGTTTCAGATTTCTAGAATAAATTTCCGAGAATAACTTTACACATACTGGCGGCTTGCCTTCCTATACTTATTATTTTCAATATGGTAATATATTTATAGCAGTGGCTAGTACCCACTATACAGACCTGATGAGATTTATCTTTTTTTGTAAGTATTCATTAGCATACTGAAATCAAACATTATAAGGAGACTTTGAAATATGAAACCAAATATCAAGAACAATGAAACGGCAGTCTATGCATTAGGAGGACTGAATGAGATAGGAAAGAATACCTATGCTGTCCAATTCCAGGATGAGATCATTCTTATTGATGCAGGAATTAAGTTCCCGGAAGACGATCTTTTGGGTATTGATTATGTCATTCCCGATTACAGCTATCTGATAGAAAATCAGGACAAGATCAAAGGGCTTTTTATTACACATGGACATGAGGATCACGTAGGTGGAATTCCTTTCCTTCTTAAGCAGCTTAACGTCCCTATCTATGCTAATAAACTTGCTCTGGCTCTAATAAAGAATAAATTGAACGAACACAATCTGCTGCGTTCTGCAACACTTCACGAAGTCAATGAAGATACAGTCACCAAGTTCAGAAAGACTACTGTATCATTCTTCAGAACTACTCACAGTGTGCCAGAATCATACGGTATCGTTGTGAAGACTCCGAATGGTAATATTGTCCAGACTGGGGACTTTAAATTTGACTTCACACCAGTTGGAGAACCCGCAAATATCCACAAGATGGCTAAAATTGGAGAAGAAGGTGTTCTTGCCCTTCTGTCTGACAGTACCAATGCTGAAGTTCCAAACTTTACCAAGTCCGAACAGGTAGTCGGAGATTCAATTCGTAGTCTTCTTAAGAAAATCGATGGTCGTATTATTTTTGCGACATTTGCTTCAAATATTTCACGAATCCAGCAAGTTGTGGAAGCGGCTAACAAGACTGGAAGAAAAATTGCCGTATTTGGAAGAAGTATGGTCAATGCGATGGAGACAGGTCAGGAACTTGGGTATATCCAGGCAGAAGAAGGCACCTTCATTCACCCGAATGAACTGAAACGTTACAATGATAATGAGATCCTGATCTTATGTACAGGATCTCAAGGTGAGCCGATGGCAGCTCTCAGTCGTGTCGCAAACGGAACACACAGACAGATTTCCATCCAGCCTGGAGATTCAGTTATTTTCTCCAGCTCTCCTATTCCCGGGAATACTGTCAGCGTTAACCGTGTCATCAACCAGCTTCTTGAAGCTGGCGCAAACGTCATCCACGGAAAAATCAACAACATTCATACTTCAGGACACGGTGGTCAGGAAGAGCAGAAATTGATGCTTCAACTCATGAAGCCTAAATACTTTGTTCCTATTCACGGCGAGCATCGTATGCAGAAAATCCATGCATCTCTTGCACAGAAAACGGGCGTAGCTGAAGAAAACTGTTTTGTACTGGATAACGGTCAAATCGTCGCATTTACTGAAGACAGTGCACGACGCGCCGGAGACTTTGACGCAAAAGATGTTTATGTAGATGGAAGTGGGATTGGAGATATAGGTAACGTCGTCTTGAGGGACCGAAAAATCCTTTCTGATAATGGTCTAGTTGTAGTTGTAGCCACCATTGACCCTAAGAAGAAAGAAGTGCTTGCCGGACCTGATATTATCTCAAGAGGCTTCATATATATGAGAGAATCAGAAGAACTCATACAAAATGCTCAGAAAATAGCGTATAAGAGTATCCGGAAATCATTCGAACACAATTCCGTCAATGAATTTAAGTTGAGGAATGACCTGATCGAAGATATCAAGCAGTTCCTCTTTGCAGAAACTGAAAGAAGACCGATCATCCTTCCAGTTATTTTAACAAATTAAAAAAAGTGAGCGGACATCGTATATGTCTGCTCACTTTTTTATACCCAAGAGTCATCTACTCTTTGACCAGATCGTGTCTGAATGCATAAATGGCCACTTGAGTTCTATCTTCCACATCCAGCTTCGATAATATGTTAGAGACATGTGTCTTGACTGTCTTTAAAGTGATAAAAAGCTCATCCGCTATTTCCTGATTGGTATACCCCTTGGAAATAAGCTGAACCACCTCGTTCTCTCTATTAGTCAGTAGTTCATGAGGATAATGCTTCATGGATTCCTCTTTCTTCTCCTCCATGATTGAACTGACTTCGTCCTCGATATAATTATCACCGTTATAAGTATTCCTGACCGCTTTTGCAATTTCCTGAGCTGTAGATGTTTTTAAAATATACCCACAGGCCCCTGCCTGCATAGCTGGATATACCTTTTCATCGTCAATGAAACTTGTCAGGATTATGATTTTGGCCTCCGGCCATTGCGTCATCAACTGCTGTGTAGCTTCTGTACCGTCCATCACTTCCATTACCAGATCCATCAGAATAATATCAGGCTTTTCCTTAAGCGCCAGTTCTACTCCTATTTCCCCATTCTCGGCTTCTCCAACCACTTCAAAATCATCCTGTACTGAAAAAAAGGATGACAATCCAAGACGTACCATTTCATGATCATCTACTAACAACAACCGTATCACATAGTTTCCTCCTCTATACTATTGGTACATTGATCTCAATTCGTGTGCCGACATTTTTAAGTGAAATGATTCTCACATTCCCACCCATGCCTTCGATTCGTTCTCTTATATTATGTAGTCCGTAACTGCCTGCTTTCTTATCTTCCACTTTAAAACCGACGCCATCATCGATAACACTTAACTGTACCGTATCTCCGTTTTTTGTCAAATAGACTTCCAGTTCCTTTGCTTTGGCATGTCTGAGTACATTGGACAACAGCTCCTGAATGATCCTGAAAAAGTGGTCTTCCATGGTCTGAGCCATTGTAATCGAATCGATTGAATAGTGGATAACGATATCTATCTTCCCCCCCAGTTCCTTCAACAGCTGTTCTATCCCCTCCTTCAATGATTTACCGTCAAGCTGGATCGGCCTGAGATGAAGAAGCAGCGCCCTCATTTCGGTCTGTGAGGCATTTATAGTCTGTTCAACCATCTGGAGCTGTCTGATGATCGAATCAGGACAGTTATCTATCTGCTGATTCACTGCAGACAGCATCATTGAGGATGCGAACAGCTGCTGGCTTACTGAATCATGCAGTTCTCTGGCAATACGATGCCGTTCCTGCTCCAGGATTTCCTCTTTCGTTTCACTGCTCGCTCCGCCGGTTTCCTGAGCATTTCTTAAAGCCTGATCAGCCATGAACATCAGTTTTTCATGCAGGTTGAGAAACTGCCTGTCGACTTCTTCGCTCACCTGCAGCGGTGTATCCAATGAGTACATATTTAAAAAAATTGAGGCGGAATAATGACCTTGGCTCATCATTCTTAGTCCTTCTTCGACTTTCCTCAGTTTCTTTCTCTCAAAAGCTCTTAGATAAGTAAGCGTACTGACAGACAGAACAAATGAGAAAAGTATCAGGTAAACGATCAGCGAAATACCAATGAAATTCGCCTGGTAAAATACGCTTATCCACTGATTTTCTGATAGGGAGAGCAGAATAAAAATAGTTATGAATACTAAGGTAAACAGATACAGAATAAAAAATTTTGCCAGTAAAGATAGAGACTTTTTCATAAATAAATCACCTCTACTTCACCGACAAGCGTATTGGCCACGATCCTCAACTTTCTAAGTGAAGACTGATAATCCTTCGACTGCCACTTTATGGTTTCATTCTTGAGGTCATATTCTTCTGTATCGATAACCAGTTTTCCCAGAGTCAGACTGATATCTAGAGACAGCGCGACATCCTTGGGTACAATGACTTTTGTGTCTCCGAACCCTTTTCTGATGATAATAGTATTTTCTTTTTTGGGTAAAATAGTATTACCTAAATCAAAAAAAGTATCTCCCATCATCTTGGTGAAATTCTTGTCGTCCCACTCGAAAACTTTTTTTCCTTCCGAGTCGTCACCGAACCATCTGTTTCTCGTAAACTTCATTTCTGTTTCAGTCTCTTCATCCCATTCTACTGATATAAACTCCTTCTGATTCCAGTATTTATTTCTTCGAAATAAAGGATCCCTTATAGTACGTGAAAGTTTACTGTCAGAGTTGAACTCTACTATAAGAAACACACTGATAATGGCCCAGAAGGCACTGGTAAATACAAGTGACAAAGCAAAAAACACTACACTTGTCCAGAGCCACTGTGACTTTTTCCCGTCGTCAGTCCTGGAGAACTTATATAGCAGGAGAAAGAACAACCCGGCAATAAAGAACAGGAGAAGCATCCACGTATTAAATAGCTGATAGAACAGCCAGACGAAAAGTAAAATCATGATCGATCTGTAAATTGAAGAACTCATGAGCAGCTCCCCTCCTCTTTGTTATAGTTACAGTATATCTAAATAGCAGCTTAATAGCACTAGCTTCAATGAAATATCGGTCTCAGGTTGGATAAAAACAGGGCTGAAAGAAGAGGCAATCTCTCCTTTCAGCCCTGTTAATCAAAATACGTTTGTGATTTCAACTTCCATTGTTCCGCCAGGTGTATTGATCTGGACTTTGTCTCCGACTGTCTTCCCTAAAAGCGCCTGCGCTATAGGAGATTCATTGGAAATTTTACCTGAAAATGGATCTGCTTCTGCTTTTCCAACGATTGTGTACTCTTCCTCGATTCCATCCGGCAGTTCTTTAAAGATAACTGAACGTCCAAGAGTGACTTCACCCTCCTTGGAGTTGGAGCTGTCGATGATCTGTGCATTCTGAAGCATGTTTTCGATCGTGCTGATACGTCCTTCAATAAATGCCTGTTCATCTTTCGCAGATTCGTATTCAGAGTTCTCTGACAGGTCTCCGAATCCTCTAGCAATTTTTATTCGCTCGACGACCTCTTTACGTTTTACCGTTTTCAGTTCGTTCAATTCATTTTCTAACTTTTCTTTGCCTTCTAGTGTCATTGGATAGACTTTTTCTGTCATCATTTCATTCACCTCATAAAAAATACTTTTATATCTTACTGTTTAGAATCAATTGTTAAAATAATTTAAGAAAGAGCTGTCAACTAATTTCTCAATGGAACTAAGATACCACGAACATATGACGTTGTAAAGCGTTTTTAAGAATAAAGCGACCCTAATTAAAGGGAACGCTCTTCAAATATTGTATGAATCTTTGTAGTCATTAAATCGATCGCTACCTGGTTTCTTCCCCCTTCAGGGATGATCAGATCTGCATATTTTTTCGTTGGTTCGATAAATTGAGCATGCATGGGTTTGACCACTGTCAGATACTGGTCGATGACACTGTCCAGTGTTCTTCCACGTTCTTCAATGTCCCTCTTAATACGACGAATGATCCTGATATCGTCATCTGTATCAACATATAGCTTAATATCCATCAGGTTTCTTAAGCGGACATCTTCAAGAATAAGTATGCCTTCCAGAATAATTACTTCTTTAGGATCCTGAGTGATTGTCTCTCCACTTCTCGTATGTTTTGTATAATCATACACAGGCTTTTCGATACTATTATAACCTAGTAGCTCGTTCAGATGATTGATCAGCAGGTCAGTATCAAAGGCAAACGGATGATCATAATTGGTTTTTAGTCTTTCTTCAAAACTTAAATGATCCTGATTTTTATAATAAGAATCCTGTTCCAGCATCATTATGGACTTCCCAGGGAAATAGTTGTATATCGCCTGACTGACACTTGTTTTTCCACTTCCGGAACCTCCTGTTACACCTATGACTATTGGTTTATGCTTATCGTCCATGCTTTAATTCCTTCCCTGTTTCTGTTTAAATGGTTTTCTCAAGAAAAGCACTGAGCTCTTGTGAACTCAATGCTTTTTTATTATCTTAAATATTTGTTTTGATATTCAAGGTGCTGTTCGTATGTCTCAGAAAAATATATCTTCCTAGTAGATAGATCTGCCAGGAAAAACATGTAATCTGTCTCAGCCGGGTTCATACTTGCCCTAATGGACTCTTCATCCGGGTTATTGACCGGCCCAGGTCCTAATCCTCTGTGTTTATACAAATTGTACGGCGAGTCCACTTCAAGATCATCATATGTGATCCGTTCCTGGTGTTCTCCCAACGCGTAAGTGACACTCACATCGGTCTGAAGAGGCATGTTGATTTCCAGGCGGTTATAGAATACTCCTGAAATGAGTTCCCGGTCTTCATAAGTTATTCCTTCACGTTCTATGAAAGAGGCCATCGTAAGTATTTCGTGCACTGTGGTTTCTCTTTCCTCTATTTCCGCATAATACTGCTCCATAACTTGGTTCATTCTTCCAAGCATCTGGGTCACCAGTTCTTCTAGCGTAGTATCTGCAAACACTTCATAAGTAGCGGGGTAAAGGTAGCCTTCAAGTGTATAGAGCGTTTCTTCTCTCAGGTCCAGGGCTCCTTCAAGCAATTGAGGATACCGTTCCGCTGATGCTTCAAGAAACGCATCATCTTCTACCAGTTCGAAGAATTCCTCTGTAGTATACTCAGTCTGATTCTCAACGACAATGGCTACCTGCTCGATCGTGTAGCCTTCGGGAATAGTTAGCCTGCCCGTTGACTCTTCTGTGATCGGAGTACCGCCTTCCTGCAAATAGGTGACGATTTCGTCAGTCGACATTGATGGAGAGAATAAGTAGTACCCGGCCTGAAACCCTTCTTCACCCGTGAATCTCAAATGGTAATTGAAGACAAAGGCGCTTCGAATGATGTTGTTTTCTTCCAGAATACGTGCAATATCCGTTCTTGATGATCCGATGGGAATCTCAACAGGAACATCCTCATTGCTTTCAGCTTCCAGTGGTTCCAGGGAGGTCGTATAATAATGATACCCCGATACCACTAGTATAATCAGTAGTATGATTAATATAGAAACAATACTCAGAACAATTTTCCTTACTGTTTGAGTAGATTGTCTGTTGGGCATAAACTGTCCATCCTTTACCTGTGTAAGTTATCTCTATTATTATACACAAATTGCAATACAAGCGAAACATTTATTTTGGCTAGCTTGTGCCCATAAGCATAAAAGAGAGTTAACCAATATTTTGAAATTCAGTTCAATCGAGTAGGAGGTAAATAATTAATTTATTTACCGTCCTCTCACACCACCGTACGTACGGTTCCGTATACGGCGGTTCAATATCTTAAGTAAGCAGACTCTGCCAGGTCTCGTAGTGGAACTACGTTCCAACGGTAGAGTCTTTTCGTTGTAAGCACCCAATGAACCTCAGGTGTTTTTGATAATCTCCAGTACTTCTTTCTGGAGTAGCCTATGCGTTTAGCACTGTCCATATCTAGACCTAAACGCATTAATCTGCTAATCTTAGTACGCGGGTTTTTCCATCTTTTTAAAATCAGTTGTCTGATACGGTGATGCAGCC
>NZ_FNFK01000085.1 GCF_900101165.1 Alkalibacterium thalassium
GAAAGACTAACTATATAAAGTCAAGCAATAAAACCTAATATTTCTACAGTCTATTTTGGAATTTAAGGGCGCACCAAATAAGCTGAATCAAGCGTCATTTTTGAAATTATCGCAAACGGACTTCGTAAGGTTCATTCTTTTTCAAAATAGCATAAATAATGTAACAGAGTTTGCGTGACACGGCGCCCAGAGCTGTAAGGTGGTGTTTACCTTCAGATATTTTCTTTTCGTAAAATGCTTTTAATACAGGATCGTGTCTTGAGGCTACTAGTGCAGCGGAGAATAAGGCTTTTCTTAAATATGGAGAGCCCCGTTTACTCATGACGTTGTGTGTTCCTTCAAACTCACCCGATTGGGTGACAGAAGCATCAATACCGGCATAGGCAACTAATTTAGCTGGTGAGGAGAACTTGTTTATATCACCAATTTCTCCTAGTATCGTCGCACCGTTAATTGGACCGATACCCGGGATTGTTTCTATCACAGAATCAATATCATCCATGATCTTTTTAATTTCTTTTTCTGTATCGGTTATTTGCTTTTCAAGAAATTTTAATTGCTCAATCATTGAACGTAATTGAAAGGTGAATGTTTCCTGGGCGAATTTAACTCCAAAGGAGTGTGAGGCAGCGGTTTTTAGTTCTTCAGCTTTCTTCATACCCAAGCGATTTCTACTGGCTTCCCCCAATAAATCAGCTAGGGCACCTGCAGAAATGTGATTGATGGCATCAGGAGAACTCAGTTCTAACAGAACTTCCTTTGAGGCTTTGCCAAAAATGCCCACTTTACTAAAAAGTGTATCGTATTCAGGAAAAACTTGGTCCAATACCGCAATGATTTTTCGTTTGAAGTCACTAGCGGTGCCCACAAGATAGGTTCGGTAGCGAGAGAGTTGTTTCAACGAAAAGATGTTTTCATCGGATAAAGATGTTTCTACAAAGGTTCCGTAGCGCATTAAATCAGCGATCAAGACAGAATCAATAATATCGTTTTTACGTTTGCGAATTTCCGTTCCTTTCCGCCAACCATCGGTCTGAATCGGGTTAATGACGTGAATTAGAAAGTCGTGCTCATCCAAAAAGGAGAAAAGAGATAGCCAGTAATGGCCCGTTGCTTCCATTCCGACTTTATACTGATCAATCGGAGATAAAGAGATGATTTTTTGGAGAAGTTTTTCTCCACCTTCAGTTGAATTGGGGAATGAAAAGCCTTTTAGTATCACTTTTCCTTCTTCATTCATAACTGAGGCTACATGGCTTCGTTTGCCAATATCAATTCCTAAGAAGAACATAACGACACCTTCTTCATTTAATTTTGGATTGAACAGCCACTCGTCTGAAAAGCGTCACTACCTTGTTATAGATACGGAGTAAAGCACGAGGCTTTCAACATCTAACTCATTCGCAATCAGCTTATCAGAGAGAGGAACCAGTCTTTCGATTACGAGTTCAAGGACTCAAGGAGTAAACGGCTAACCTCTCAATCCAATAAACTAATTATCTCATATCTAATGAGATGAGGTAATCGAAAAGAGGTTCATAGGGTTATCCAGTAAAAACCGGAAGGTTAAAACCCTAAATATAATATACAAGGGAGTATATAAATGGATTTAGAAGCACTTATAAATCAATATCATAATCAACTTAATGAAAATGACTTGGCAATTATTACCTATATTTTAGAAAACCTAGAAGAATGCCAGAAATTAAGTATTGTTGATTTGTCAGAAAGATGCCATACTTCCAAATCTTCAATTCACCGATTAACAAAAAAGTTAGGCTTCACAGGATTTAGTGAATTTAAATACAGCATGAAAAGTACATCAAAGCGAAACTTACCTAGTAAAAATTTAATGGATTTGCAAAAGGATGATATTGAAGCTACTTTAAAATTAATGAAACAAGCAGATGTTGAAAAAATTGCCAAAGAAATGCACAAAGCAGAACGAATTTTTGGTTTTGGAACAGGATGGGCACAGCGAAATGCACTGAAAGAACTAAGTAGGAACTTAATGAGTGTAGGGAAACATATGTTGATACTCCCAGCCAAAGTTGAATTTGATTTAAGTATGCCGATGATTACAAAAAATGATTTTGTCATTATTATCTCATTAAGTGGGGATACTAGAAAACTAGAAAAAAATATTAAAGTTTTAAATTTTAGAGAGGTACCGATTTTATCTGTTACATCGTTTCAAACTAATTATTTAGCACAAATGACTCCGTACAATCTTTATTATCATACTACCACTCTATTTCGAGAAAACTCACATGAAGCAACGTCATTTGTTACTTTACATCTAGTTTGTGATGCTTTATATCGTGAGTATATAACATATCGTGAGATGAAAGAAAAAGGTAGTGAAAAAGCATAATTTTATTAGGATTATAGTGGTTTTTCAAGGGGCAAGGTATAGATTGGGCAACGCACGCCCTTTTCTTACTTTGCTTTCGTGTGCCTTTTTGGATAATTTATTAAATCAATAAATATGAAAAAAATTCCCGCTACTTGGGAAAAAGAACAGAAAGTGAAGCCATTTCACAACAGTGCTCTATTGTATTGTAATAGGATTTCTCTAATAGTAGAATGAATATATACAAATGAAAGAGAGGGGAAACAATTATGATGGAAAAGATTCAAAGGTTTGGTGGGGCGATGTTTACGCCTGTGCTATTATTTTCTTTTGCTGGTTTAATGTTAGCGATTACAATTATTCTTACTAATCCGATGCTAGTGGGAAGTATTGCAAATGAAGGTACAGTTTGGCATAGTTTTTGGTCAATTGTTAATAGCGGGGCATGGACTGTTTTTAATCAAATGGAACTTTTGTTTGTAATCGGTTTACCGCTTGGGTTAGCTAAAGTGGAACAAGGAAAAGCAGCTATGACAGCTGCGGTTACTTATCTTACATTTAACTATTTTGTAGGAGGCATTTTAGAGCATTTTGGAAATCATTTAGGTGTTGATTACTTTGGTGAAATTGGTGCAGGTACAGGATTAAAGGAAATTGCAGGGATTCGAACACTAGATACAAGCATTGTAGGTGCGATTGTCATTGCTGCTATATCTGTTTGGATCCATAACCGTTATTTCAATAAGAAATTACCTGATTTCTTAGGGATTTTCCAAGGATCTGTATTTGTGTATATGGTTGGCTTCTTTGTAATGATACCGGTTGCTATTATCACAGCAATAGTATGGCCGCAAATTCAAGAGGGTATTAACTCTTTGCAAGGGTTTATGGCTGCTTCTGGGATATTTGGGGTATGGATTTATACATTCTTAGAGCGGATTTTAATTCCGACTGGTTTACATCACTTTATCTGGCAACCATTTGTATTAGGGCCAGCTATTATAGATGGTGGAATCCAGCCCACGTGGTTTGAGAACATGAATTATTTTGCTCAATCTACGCAGCCGTTAATTGAGTTGTTCCCAGAAGGTGGATTTGCCTTACATGGAATGTCGAAAGTTTGGGGGGCAATAGGTATCTCGTTAGCGTTTTACTTCACTGCAAAACCTGAAAAGCGTAAGAAAGTTCTTGCGATTTTAATTCCAGTTACATTGACTGCAGTATTGACTGGGATTACAGAGCCATTAGAATTTACATTCTTATTCATTGCGCCAGTATTATTTGCTATACATGCCGTATTAGCAGCGACAATGTCTGCAACAATGTTTGCGTTCGGAGTAGTAGGGAATTTCGGTGGTGGTTTAATAGACTTTATTGCTATGAACTGGTTGCCGTTATTCAATAACCACTGGGGAACATATTTAACGCAGATTACTATTGGGTTTATTTTTACTGGTGTTTATTTCTTGTTATTCCGATTCTTAATCGTGAAGTTTAATTTTGCAACTCCTGGAAGAGAAGAAGATAGCGAGGATGTAACATTTTATAGTAAGAAAGAATATAAAGAGAGATTAGCAAAGGCGAAGGAACAAGGTGCTGAGATTAATGAGTTTACAGAGCCTGCGATGGCTTATATTGAGGCTTTAGGTGGTGCTGACAATATTGCTGAGGTAAATAATTGTGCGACTCGCCTCCGTGTAAATGTAAAAGACAACTCTTTATTGGCTGAAGATGCTGTTTTTAAAGATGTTGGTGCCTTTGGTGTAGTAAGAAAAGGTAATGCTTGTCAAGTTATTATTGGCGGTAGCGTAGGTAATATCCGAGCACAAGTGGATGAAATATTAAAGGAACATAGTGCGTAAAGTGAACTAGACTGCTCTTATCTTGAGGGTAGGGGCAGCTTAGCATATAAATAACAATACTTAATTTTATTGGAGGAATTTTATTATGAAGAAGTTTTCAGTTTGTATTGCAGGTGGAGGAAGTACATTTACACCGGGAATTGTATTAATGTTATTGGATAATTTAGATAAATTTCCTATTCGTACGATTAAGTTTTATGATAATGATGGAGAGCGCCAAAAGGTGATTGCCGATGCTTGTGAGATTATGTTAAAAGAACAAGCGCCTGATATTGATTTTGTTGCTTCTACTGATCCTGAGATTGCATTTACTGACATTGATTTTGTCATGGCACATATTCGTGTAGGAAAATATGCAATGCGTGAAAAGGATGAGAAGATTCCACTGAAATATGGCGTAGTTGGACAAGAAACATGCGGACCTGGTGGAATTGCATACGGAATGCGTTCTATCGGTGGAGTATTGGAACTTATTGAATTTATGGAAAAATACTCTCCTAATGCATGGATGTTGAATTACTCCAATCCTGCTGCAATTGTTGCGGAGGCTTGTCGTTTATTAAAACCAGACTCGAAGGTAATCAATATCTGTGATATGCCAATTGGTATTGAAGAGCGTATGGCACAAGGATTAGGTTTAAAATCACGAAAAGATATGGTTGTACGTTACTTTGGTTTAAATCACTTTGGATGGTGGACAGACATTCGCGATAAAGATGGTAATGATTTAATGCCTCGTTTAAAAGAACATGTAGCGAAATATGGCTATGGACCTTCCCCTGAGATGCTTGAGGCTGCAGGTGAATCTCAGCATGATGATGAAAGCTGGAAGCATACGTTTGGTGTAGTAAAAGAGTTCTATCCGCTATCACCTGATATGTTGCCTAATACCTACTTAAAATATTACTTCATGGCTGATGAAGTGGCGGCACATACAGATCCTAGTTATACTCGGGCAAACATGGTAATGGATGGTCGTGAGAAACATGTCTTTGGTGAATGTCAAAAAATTGTAGAAAAAGGGAATTCAGAGGGGACTACACTAGAAATTGATGAGCACGCATCTTACATTGTAGATTTAGCCCGTGCGATTGCCCACAATACGAACGAGCGTATGCTATTGATTGTAGAGAATAAAGGTGCGATTGCAAACTTTGAGCCAACTGCAATGGTAGAAGTTCCTTGTATCTTAGGAAGTAACGGTGCGGAACCAATTACACAAGGAGAAATTCCACGTTTCCAAAAAGGATTAATGGAGCAACAGGTAGCTGTAGAGAAACTTGTGGCAGAAGCATGGTCAGAGAAGTCGTACACAAAACTATGGCAGGCAATTACCCTATCTAAAACTGTACCAAGTGCAAAAGTAGCAAAACAAATCCTAGATGATTTAATTGAAGCAAATAAAGATTTCTGGCCAGAGTTGGGATAACAGTTATTTATCTTAAATTTTGGAAAATGGAAGGGTTCAGTCCTTATTTCTCGCAAATGGGAACTGAACCCTCTTAAAGGTAAAGGATTTAAAGAAAGGGAATGATTTATTGTCATCCTATTGTTAAGTGTTCCTACTAAAAAGATGTTGAGCATGGGAGAGATAGAAAATGTTAGGATTATTTAAAAAGAAGCAAAAAGAAGAGGTTGTAGTAGCACCATTGACAGGGAAAGTAATTCCATTATCAGAAGTACCAGATCCAGTCTTTGCACAAAAAAATGATGGGAGATGGTCTAGGGATTATTCCAACAGAGGGTGTCTTAGTATCACCAGTTGAGGGAAAAGTAATTCAAGTGTTTCCGACAAAACATGCGGTAGGAATTCAGTCAGATTTTGGAGCAGAAATTTTAATTCACATTGGACTTGAAACAGTGAATATGAACGGTGAAGGATTTGAGACATTTGTGAAAGAGGGGGACACGATAAAAATTGGACAAAAATTAATAACTTTTGATTTGGAGTTAATCGATGAAAAGGCAACAAGTACAGTAACACTAGTAGTTATTACAAACGGTGATCAAATAGAAATTGTCCGCAAAGATGAATGCCAAGAAGTGCAGGCAGGTAATTGTAGAAAAGCATTCTATACCGACTAGTCGAAAAGGACAGAGGTATACTGTACTGCAGACCAGAAGCGGACAAGTATTACTCAGAGAAATATTGAGCTGGGTCCATACTAGAGATGTAACTAAGCTATAAAAATCGAGTTATATAGATACCTCCAGGAGAAATTGAGTAAGCAAAATCAATTCTCTTTTGAACTATTCGAAAAATACAAAAAGTTAAAAGCGTAGAAGTGAGTCTATACAATAGAAGAAACAGAAAGGGGCTGGGAAAAAACTCCCCTAAAATGAATACATCCCTCGACCGATTTTGAGAAAAAAATGGTCGAGGGATGTTTCTTTTTTAAAGACAAAATG
>NZ_FNFK01000070.1 GCF_900101165.1 Alkalibacterium thalassium
CAAGCATTAACCGAAATGATTCCTGCCTTTAAGAAGGAATTTATCCCTGAGTTCAAAGGAATACTCCGTACATTACTAAAGAAACCCAAAACTAGAAAATCAGTCGGTGTGATTGAAGGCAGTATTGGAAAGCGCTGTGCGTCGTCTCACGCTCTTGGACAATTGGCTAAAGTACTAAAATAAAGAGATTTTAAGGCTGTTTACTGAGGGAGAAAGGCTCGCAGAGCCCATCTCCCTCAGTAAACAGCGAAAAACAATAAAAGGAAAAAGCGATTCTAGAGATTTCCTACAACAACTTGACACACACGATTTCTAGAAGATTCTTTCTTAAGTATGCTAAAAAATGGTATAGTAAAAAGGATGAAACATTAGTATATGCATGAAAAGGTGAGAAGATGTCAGTAGGAATGGTGCTGGAAGGTGGGGGCATGAGAGGCCTCTATACAGCAGGTGTGCTGGACACACTAATGAATGAAAAAATAAAAGTGAACGGTATGGTGACCGTATCAGCCGGGGCCTTGTTCGGAATCAACTATGCTTCAGGACAGCACGGCAGAGCACTCAGGTACAACAAGACCTATCTAAAAGACAAACGCTACATGGGCATGAGGCATCTGCTCAGAACAGGTGACATCATCAATAAGGAGTTTGCCTATTATACTGTTCCTTATTCACTGGATGTCTTTGATGAACAGAGCTTCAAAAAGTCTGAGATCGATTTTTATGCCACTGTAACTAATATGGAAACTGGAAAGGCAGAATACAAGCAGATCACTGATCCATTCAGTCAGATGGAAACTCTTAGAGCATCAGGGTCTATGCCTTTTGTATCAAAACCTGTGGACCTGGAAGGAACCCCTTATCTGGATGGAGGCGTAGCCGACAGTATCCCGTATCAGAAAGCTAGTGAACTGGGTTATGACAAAAAGATCGTTATTCTCACACGACCGCTTGATTACAGGAAAACGAAGCCAAATAATTTCTTAATCGATAAGTGGTATAAAAAGTACCCTCAATTTAAAGAAACGTTGAAGCAGCGCTACCGCAATTATAACGAGACCGTAGAAAAGATTATAGAGGACGGTCAGTCAAAAGAATCCTTCGTCATTCGCCCATCTGTAACGATTCCGATCAAGCGTCTGGAACGTGATCCTGACAAGCTTCAGATGATGTATGACCTGGGTGTAAAAGATACTACAGCACGACTGGATGAACTTAAACACTATATCCATGCTTAAAAGGAGCGTATCATGTCTGAACTGACTGAACTGATTGAAGAAAAACCCTGGGTTAGAGAATACCTGTATTTCAACCCGGATTTTAAAAAAGATGGTCCTCTATTCGAAGAGGAATTAAGTAAGTTCAAGCAATTTATCAGCGCCATGGAAGAAACGAGAGAAAACAGTCATGAAATTCTCGGCAATTTGAACCTTCCCGATCACAAAGAAATCATTGAACTTCTCGCTGTTTTCAAAGTCATGACCCATTCCGAAGTCATAACAGTCCAGCAGAGAGACAGCTTTTTTGATATATTAAGCGCCTTTATCAAAATTGAAAAGAGCAGGGGACGTACATTGGATGATATCTTCGAAGATAGAGATGCCATCGCCTTATCACGCCTGTATCAGGTGACTGACAAGAACTGGGCGGAAAAGTACATGACGTGGATCCTTTATGAGCTTGGTGCCATTACTAAGGAAAAAGGCCCCGATGTATTCGGAGCCAACGCAAGTGCCTTTCAGACCTATGATTTTTTGAAACAGGCCTCTGATGGCAACTGGCGTCCTCAGAAGTATTATTCTGATAAATAACAGTAAACTTAACCTGGAAAGAAGGACCTAATATGTGGACTTATCTGTTCATGGGCATTCTCCTGCTGATCATTGGCTTCGCCGTTCATGTTCTGAAATGGGATATGCTGATTGCAGGATATAATACGATGCCTAAAGAAAAAAAGAAAAAGGTAGATACTGACGGTCTCAGCCGCTTTCTAGGAATCTACGCCTATATTAGCGGGGGAGCGTTTCTGCTTATGGCTCTAGTGGAATTCTTAGGCATCAGCATCCCTCCGACACCGGTCACGATCGTCTTTCTAATTTGGACAGTCATCGTCCTGATCATCGCTCAAAGGTATGATGGAAATACGACACGGGGGAAAGAATATAATGAACGAAACAACAAAACACGTTAGAGATCAGGCAGCATCATCTAGAATCGATCTGATCGAAGCATCCATGACTCTCGAATCCATGGGACTGGATTTCGAGGTCATCTTTGCAGAAGATACAACCGGACAGGAATGGGTCTGCAGAATTCCAAGGCGAAAAGACGTCTACGATAAAATCATGGAAGAAAAGAGAATCCTTGATTTCATCAGTAGTAAGCAGTCGACGTTTGAAGTCCCCGTTTGGCAATTAGTGTCTGATGACCTGATTTTATATAAAAAACTGACTGGTAAGCCTGCCGTCACAACTGACCCAGAAACTCAGGAACCGAAGTGGGTATTTGACCCGGAAGCTGTGCCTGAAGGATACATCACCTCACTAGGTCAGAGTCTTGCTGCCTTGCATAATCTGCCGCTGGATGAAGCGAGTGAAGCAGGAGTGAACGTCTATTCTGCCGAAGAGGTAAAGAATACGTTGAAGACACGGATGAACAAGATCAAAAAGAGCTACACTGTTGCGGACAAGCTCTGGGAGAGATGGCAGACTTGGGTAAATGATAAGACTTACTGGCCGGAACACACAGTTATGGTTCACGGAGACTTATTCCCAGGACACACTCTTGTCGGTGACGACAATCGGGTCACTGGCATCATCGACTGGACTGAAGCGGAAGGTTCTGATCCGTCGATCGATTTTTCAGCTATCTATATGTTGTTTGGTGAAGAAGGTTTGGACAAGCTGATTGAAGCTTACAGAGCAGCCGGTGGACGGACCTGGCCCAAGATGAAAGAGCACACAATCCAACGCCTTTCTATTCAAGCCATAACCATTGCCGAGTTTGCCGAATCATCTGGTCTGGAAGACTACCGCAAGATGGCAGAAGATATGCTGAAAGGTAACTGATTTCAGAAGACTAATAGAACCCCTTCATCAGGTCCAGTCTTTCCTGATGGAGGGGTTCTATAATCTATTTAATGAATCAAGTCAGCTCATTAGTTCGGACTCCTTGATAAATGTACTGATTTTATCGTTAAGCTTCTTATAAAAGGATAATCTGACTTTTGAGCAGGCTTCAAGTTCTTTATAAAAGGCAGCCATGACAGTACCAGGGTTTTTGCCTACTGCTTCCATAATCATGAGCAGGGTACACTGACTGATAACTTCTTTCAGTAAGGAAGCATGATTTGAATCTGACGCCGATTTTGTATTGACCGAGTAAATGTACGCTATGAGCTGACGGATGTCATCATCTGCTCTTTCATTTAATTTGAGCCTGGAAAAAAGGGTCTGATTGCCTTGCTCTGCATCTTCATCTTTATCCTGCAGATCATCCAGAAGCTGAAGAAAAGCACCGTACTGGTAGCTGAACAGCATCTCATCATAACTCAGTGACCCTCTTACAAGAAAAGCATCAGCCAATACTGACGTTCCTCCCTTGTAGAAACTGATTTTCAGCAGGTCCTCTTTAGTTAGTTCATCTTCGCCGCATTGCCTCATACTGTCGATTTGGGCTGCTTGAATAAGCAGAATACTTTCACAGACCTCTGGATACTTGACAGGCGGGAAGGCTGCGTAAATGTCTCCGACTAACTCGAACATCCGAGTTTCTTTAACACTTGTTCCTTCAACAGATTCTCCTGACAAGACAAGCTTGAGTCTATCATTAAACGCTTCTTTTATATCACCGCTCACATCAGGATCATCCAGAAAATTATCAGTGTACGGGTAGAGCATGCTGTAGGCGTACATAGGGGAGGTGAGGGTGAGAGGCTGATCCCACAGAAGCTGAAGACTATTCATGATCCAGACATTTCTAAGTGCCTGGAAAATCTCTTCATTTTTCAGATTCGGATCTTCTTTTTTCGCTCGCTCGATAAAATGTTCTGCCACATCCATATAGCCTTGAGACATAAAGTAAGTCAGGAATGGCCGATCAAAGAGGAGACGTTTCTCATCGATCTCTTTAAGCGTTTCAGTAACTAACTGCTTAACTCGACTGACGGTGTCTGAATGCTTATCATCCATATCCTCAGCATAACCCGCCAGCTCCGACATGTGAGGATCCAAGTCATCTATCAAATCTGTCAGTAATTTCTCCAGACGTTTTTCGTTCCAGAGCTTTTTCCATAAGGGAACTTTTGTTAGCTGGTCAGCAGGGAAGAGGGAGGCTTCAGCGAATCCTTCTAGAGAGTCGCTTAAAAGTCGGTCGGCTTCAAGGTTATGTAACCCAGTATGCTTCATCATTTTCTCACGTCCATTTCTTATATTAGATTACCAAGTGCTTGTATAAAGTATATTTCAGATTAATAGAATGATAGTTAAGAATTTACGTAGAAGAATCCATTAGTTCAAAATTTATAATTATGCTTACCAGGTCTTCCTGCTAGTTTCCAGTGATTCCTTGAATCTTTGTAGAAAGGCTTCTTCACCGATATTGTTCAGTTTGAATGCTATTGCCTGGCTGCCACCAGAAGGAATCGCAACAAGTTGAATCATTCCATCAATTTTAGTAACCATCACACTCAATGACACTCTGCTAGAACCGGCAATACTATAACGTTCAAAGACCATCAAGGTGCTGGTGTTTCCGAATTGATGGCCGTCTTCATAGTTTGTAGTCGCGCTGATGTCCTGCGCCAAATCACGAACAGTAGTTACAAACTTATCAAAATCTCCAGTTGTTTCGTATATATATTTAGCCATTATCCATCCCACTTTCCAATCATTTGAATTTAAAGTAATCTTACCATTAATAGATGGAAAAGAAATCATTCTTTAGACTCATTTGTATAAGGATTAACTAATACTCTTTGGATCTTTAAGCTACTATGATATTATGTTTGTATAATTTATTTTTAACAATCGTTTGTACTATCCATACAATTTAAGAGAGGATACGTCTTATGCAAAAGAATATAAGAGACCGTTCCACTACAAAGACAGTGCTAAAACTATTAGAATATACTGGCACATCGACATGACTAGACAGCCATTCAGCTCATGGATGACGATCAGTGAAAACAGGGAGGCAGAATAAGAATGAGCCAACTACAACATTACGTAGACAAGTCAAACGAATTGACCCGGAGCATCTATGAATCCTATGAAAAGCAGCACGCGATAATAGACTTCAATCATTTCACTGACGTATTTTTGAAGAGAGACAGTGCCGTGCCTTTTCTAAAAGAATTCTCAGACTTTGTAAATACATACTATAGTTTACGTCTTTTTATGTTTGAGACTTTTCAAGACTATCTTAAAACTGAAGGCAAAGTCATTAACCTAATTAAGTCTTCTGTTGATGTTCAGCTTTTCAAAAAGGATATTAGAGCGCTGAATAAGGAAAATGATTTTCCTCTATTTCTTCATTGTCTTGTTGACGAAGGCGGTTTGGAATATATGAACGAGTACGAGGCATTGTTGCACGTGAGTGTGATTTCAGAGAGTCTGAAAAATATTAACAGTAACGCATAGATCAATAGTTGATTGCTGCCCTTCTATTTCAGCAGGAGAGGCGAGTGGGGGGGCTATATAGAGCTTCTTTATATTCTGTGTACATACTTTGAGCCTGCTACAAGACGGATCGATCCTATGAAAATAGTCTTAAGCGTTGATTTAATAGTCTAAATACTAGACTGGTTTCATTTAATTCAGCATATAATTATCTGGAATTTTATTAGTGCTTGTATTAGCAGCAAGAAAAATCCATATTATTTATCTTATATAAGTCTCGATTTAATGCGTATTTGGATGACTTTTAGCTTTGAGGATTAAACTAATAGTTAAAACTAAGCTTTGCATGAAAAATCAGATTATAATTTAATCGTTTGACTTGATAAAAATCAGTCGATTTTTACTGCTGCTTAAAAACAATTTAAGTGATGAAATCTGCGAATTAGACAGTAATTTGACTTAAAATTATCAGCAAGCCATGAACACATATAAATCAAATTAAACTTGATGACTATAAGAATAAAAGATATAAAGACTTAGATATAACTCGCTACAGGATGATTTATAAGCGTTTCAGCCACAGTAAGTTTATAACTGTACGAACCGAGATCTGAGAGCTACTTAAAACTAAGAAAAATAATTAAACAATAGAATAATGCAGAGTTAATTCGCAGCAAGATAAAAATAAGGAAAAATCCATCGAAAAACAGTGGATTTTACTGAAAAATTGATGTGTCTTGTCTGAAACTGCTTTTTCTTTATTTTAGTTTACATAATATATATTATACAAAGTAGATTATTTAGAATATAGGGTCCCTCGTTTAAATTTAGATTGATTTTGAACCTCACGCGTTTTAATCAATTATTGTTTTAAATTGATTTGAATTTAAGTGACATTTAACTGATTTCTCCATTTCATCTACTCACTTAGTGTTTCGATCAATATTAAGTTTCTAAAAATAAAACCAGCCGTCAGCAACCTTTGCGCTGATCAGCTGGTTCTATTTATTGGACTCTTAATGGTACGCGTTTTTCTGGCGCTGGAAATGCTTCGTTTAGCAGATTTAATTCTTCATTAGTCAAATCGATATCCAGAGCTTTTCTGTTCTGAAGCACATGTTCTGATGACCCGGCTTTAGGAATGGCTGTCATCTGCTCCTGATGCATGACAAATGCCAGCAGCAGCTGAACAATTGAAATCCCCTTATTTTCTACAATATTGTTGATGATTGGACTGTTATAGACTTTTTCCTTCAGATCCGGCTCCTGACCGATGATTGGACAATAAGCCATGATGGGAATATTGTTTTCCTTCATATAGTCATGTAAAACGACTTCGATGCCTCTTGAAGCTAAATGATATAGTACCTGATTGGTTTGACAATTTTCACCGTTTCTTAGAGATAACAGCTCCTGCATATCTTCAAGATCAAAGTTTGATACGCCCCAGTCCCTTATTTTACCCTGACGCTTCAGTTCTTCGAAGCAGTCGACTGTTTCCTGCAGCGGAATATTGCCTGGCCAGTGCAGTAAGTACAAATCAAGTTCATCAACACCCATGCGTTGAAGTGTCTTTTCGCAGGAGTCGAACATGCGTTCTTCACCCGCATTTGTTGGATACACCTTGGATACTAAAAACAGGTCGTCTCGGTCCACATTTTTGATTGCGTCGCCGACCACTTCTTCAGCTTTACCTTCAGCATACATTTCGGCTGTATCGATCAATGTCAGTCCGTTATCGATCCCGGTACGCAATGCATCAATTTCATCATACCGCTTGTTTTCATCTTCTCCCATCCGCCAGGTTCCTTGTCCGAGCTTAAGGACTTCACGGCCATTTGGAAATGTGATTGTTTTAGACATTCTTTCTTCCCCTTTCATTTCCTTAATCATTTCCAGTTTACCAGTTTTCTGACGGCTGCTGAAATGATAGCTATTAAAGTCTTAACAGGATTACTGCATGCTGTTTAATGTACTGAAAAAGTCAATGAAAACCATCACTGAATAAGTAGCAAAATCCTGTGCCGTCTCCAGGAAAGGCACGGTAGCGTACTGAACGATTGCTTCACCCATTGTGATGAAGTAAAACGTGGTCACTGACCCTTCATCCTCTGTCGATCCCGTCAGATCACCTAAAGTGTAAGCTGAAGTAATGTGTTTATAGTCGATCCAGGACTGATAGCCGGCCTCATTAGTACACTTTTTTTTATCAATCAACGAGTTGAAAGCGGTCACATTAAGTGGCATATTTTGGGTGTCCGAAAGCTCATCTTTTGAATCAACGGCCGTATCTTCAGTATTTATCTCCTCGGATGAATCACTTTCGTTGTCGGTTATTTCTGGATCCTCTACCCGATCTGATTCGGAAAATGACTCGGATTTTATCATTATAGTTAAGTAGAAGGTCCACAGAATAAATTAATCCTTTTGATGAACAAAATAGGCAGATTAACTGAGAAAACATGCCTATGAAACTAATGTTTTTTGATTGCACCGGAACTCAATAGGGTCTTCCTTCTGAGTACACCAGCAATCGTGATTGCACCGGAACTCGGTAGGGTTTGCCATTTGAGTACCCTAGCTATCGCGATTGCACCAGAACTCGGTAGGGTTTGCCATTTGAGTAGCCTAGCTATATCGATTGCACCAGAACTCGGTACACATTTCTGTCTGAGTACCGTAGCTATAACAAAAACCCTGAAAATGAGCTCACCCTCTAAATTAATCGAGTAGGAGACTAGTCATTAATTGACTAGTCGACCTCTCACACCACCGTACGTACGGTTCTCGTATACGGCGGTTCAATAACTTGAATATCTCTAGCGTTCATACAGTAGTATTAAATCTTTTAATCTCCACTGTTCGAGCTTCTTATTTGTTATGGCACGATGTAAAGTTTTACTTCGCGCGAGCCTCCAGTAAGCCTTTCGGCTACCAGCCATTTTGAGTGCATCATCGTGTTCTATCCCCAGTTGTTTTAATTTTCTATATCGAGTGGATACTTTCTTCCATCTCTTCCAAATCAATTGTCTTAGCCGATGATTCAACCACGATTTAATTTCAATCATAAA
>NZ_FNFK01000030.1 GCF_900101165.1 Alkalibacterium thalassium
TCCTCTAATTCATAAACGGTCATCTCGTCTACACCGGGAGCTCCTTTGTTTTTAAGGACTTTTTGAATAGCTCTTTCCATGTTGTTTTTACTGACTACTCGATCAATAAGTGAGATATCATTTTGTCTGTTCATATCTGCGTTACGCCCCTACGCACTCCTACATATTCTTTGCTTCCAGCTTATCCTTCTGTAGGTAGCCATCTCTACGAACTTAATCACGATGTTGGCTGCGATACTGGTGGCGCATCCACCTCCTTGATTTCCAAAATTGTTATTGTTCTGTCCTTCCTAGCCATAAGGCTAGTACTATGACGTCTGCTGACTTCTCATCATTCGTTGTTACTACGAAATTATCTCGTTGATGAGATCTCCCCGGGTAAGAACGACAACCTTCCGCTCATGTCACTGCTCCATTTACTGTACAGGATTCGTGCAGTATTGGACTTCGCTTTGTTTGGCAAGCTCATCCGTCCTGATTCAGCCTTAGTATGGAGTTTCTGTTCGTCAGTGCGAGCTTTTGCGTCCGACTTCCTTCAGATTCCACCTCACGGTGGACACCCTTGTCATTCACTAACAGTTCCTACTGCAAAGCCTGTAGTGGACTTTCACCACCAAGTTGTCGCCCATGCCGGGCGCACCAAAAAGAACCCTTCAAAAAATCGAAGGGTTCTTTTCCTCAAAATATCATTACTTAGTCGTTACTTAAGTCTTCTCCATTTGATGCAATCACCTTTTTGTACCAGTTGAAGGATTTCTTAGGTTTGCGTTCAAGCGTTCCTTTTCCTTCGTTATCACGGTCAACATAGATGAAGCCGTAACGTTTTTTCATTTCGCCTGTTCCGGCACTGACCAAGTCGATACAGCCCCATGAGGTATAGCCCATCAAGTCTACTCCGTCGAGTTCAACGGCATCTTTCATTGCGTCGATATGTGCAGCAAGATAGTCGATGCGGTAGTCATCTGCCACATAGCCATTTTCGTCCGGCTCGTCGATGGCACCTAGACCATTTTCAACGATGAATAATGGCTTCTGATAACGGTCGTAAATATCGTTCATTGTTATGCGCAGCCCAAGCGGGTCGATCTGCCATCCCCATTCGCTGGCTTCAAGATATGGGTTCTTAACTGAAGCAAAGATATTTCCAGCCGTTTTCTCGTTCACCTTTGGATCGCCTGATGCAACGCGGGATGAATAGTAAGAGAATGAAATGAAGTCAACGGTATGTTCTTTAAGAAGAGCCTTGTCCTCTTCAGTCATTTCGATTTCAATGCCTTCGCGTTCCAGTTCTTTCAGTGCGTATGCAGGGTATTCTCCACGCGACTGAACATCGATGAAGAAGTAGTTCTCATGATCGGCTTCCTGAGCGGCACGAACGTCTCTAGGATGAGGCGTGTTAGGGTAGTATTTCCCTGCGGCCAGCATACATCCGACCTGGTTTTCCGGATCCACTTCATGAGCAATCTTAGTCGCCAGTGCACTTGCAACCAGTTCATGGTGAGCAGCCTGGTATTTCACTTGTTTCTGATTTTCGCCTTCTTCAAATGCCAGTCCCGCACCCATGAATGGTGCATGCAGAATCATGTTGATTTCGTTGAATGTCAGCCAGTACTTGACCAGGCCTTTATAACGCGTGAACAGCGTACGTGTCAGGTTTTCGTAGAAATCAATCATTTTACGGTTGCGCCATCCACCATACTCTTTAATTAAATGCATCGGGCAGTCGAAGTGAGTAATCGTTACTAGAGGTTCGATGCCATGCTTGTGGCATTCTTTAAATAAGTCTTCGTAAAATTTCAGGCCTTCTTCGTTAGGCTCTTTTTCATCGCCTTTAGGAAAAATACGTGTCCAGGCAATCGACAGACGGTAAGTCTTGAATCCCATTTCTCCGAACAATGCGATATCTTCTCTGAAACGATTGTAATGATCGATGGCTTCCTTAGCCGGATAGAAATGGTCCTCATCGAAATCAAAATGCTTCATCTGGCCTGTAATGATAGCCGGACGGTCTTCTCCGATTGGAACGACATCGACGTTAGCCAGTCCACGTCCATCTTGATCGTATCCACCTTCAAGCTGGTTGGCTGCAGTAGCGCCGCCCCATAAAAAATCTTTTCTAAATCCCATATTTATTCCTCCTGTTGTCTGTTTTCTAACTGTTTACTTTTTCAGTTTAAAGCGTGTAATCCATTACATACAAGCGAATTCTGACAAAAATGTGAGGAATGCGTAATCCTGTAGCTAGGCTGTCATTATTATGGTAAAGTGTCAAGGATGTAGGTTTTTAGAGAAAAGAGGAACACATATGACTCATTATGATGTACTAGTCGTCGGTGGCGGCACGAGCGGCATGATGGCTGCCATTTCAGCCGCGGAACATGGAGCGACTGTCGGACTGGTCGAAAAGAACAAGTTCGTCGGCCGTAAGCTTCTGGTAACTGGAAATGGCCGCTGTAACGTCACTAACAATAGAGATAAAGAAGAAATCATTACTCATATACCTGGGAACGGACGCTTTCTTTACAGTGCGTTTTATCAGTATGACAACTACGATATTATGGATTTTTTCCAGTCTCGTGGAATCAAGCTGAAGGAAGAAGACCACGGACGAATGTTTCCGATCACGGACAAGTCCCGGACGATCGTCAATGCCCTGACTCAGATTATGGAAGAATCAAAAGTTGACGTGCATACCAATGCACCTGTTGAAACGGTGCTCTATAGAGACGGTGCTGTCAATGGAGTAAAACTTATGGATGGACGTATCCTTTATGCCCATTCGGTTATTCTGTCGACTGGCGGACGCGCCATGCCTAAAACCGGGTCAACTGGTGACGGGTACAAGTGGGCGAAAAAAGCCGGACACACGATCAAGGAACTGTATCCGACGGAAGTGCCGATCACATCTGAAGAACCGTTCATCCAGGATCGCACACTTCAGGGAATTTCTCTCAGAGATGTTGACTTAAAAGTCGTTAATAAAAAAGGAAAAAAGGTTATCTCCCACCGAATGGATATGATCTTCACTCACTTCGGCATCTCCGGACCAGCTGTTCTGCGCTGTTCGATGTTTGTTCTGCAGACGATGAAGCGCGATAAGACTGATCATGCTGTCATGAGTCTGGACAGTCTGCCGGATGAGACACCAAGGTCGCTTAAGCAGACCATTGAACGCCTGATGAAAAAAGAAGGCGAAAAGAGCATGAAAAATACTATGAAGCAGTTCGGACCTGAGCGCTACATTTTGTTTGGTCTGGAACAGGCGGGCATCGACAGTGAACGTGCCTTCAAGACGTTGACGCCTAAAGAAGTCGACGCGCTCATTACCTTCTTGAAGGATTTCCGTTTCAATGTTCATGGCTCTCTTCCGATTGAAAAAGCATTTGTTACAGGTGGCGGTGTTCACACGAAAGAAGTGAATCCAAAGACTCTGGAAAGCAAGCTGATGCAGAATCTGTATTTCACTGGTGAAATACTGGACTACAACGGCTACACTGGCGGGTACAATATCACTGGTGCCTTTATTACAGGCAGACTGGCCGGCATGCATGCAGCTCAAACAGCCTTAAGCAGGTCAACTGCTGATTAAAGTAAGTGATCCTCTCTTTAATCAGCACCCACTGAACTCCACCATTTTTGGGAACAGTCAGACCATACTATAAAAAGCAGTCTAGAACCTCAGTCAGGTTCTGAACTGCTTTTTTTTGACCGGTTCAGTTCACTCTTTTTCTTATACTCGAATGGCAATCTATGTTCTCAGTCAAGAGGATCTCTGACCAAGAGTATATAAAGTACAAAAAAGCCAGAGCGATAATAACCGCTCCAGCTTCTGCTTATTATATCTTCGACTGATTAGAAAGTTAATATACTAAACTACTGATTATTTAATTCTTCAGTCAGTTCAATAATGCGGTCGACTGATTCATCAAGATAATTGATTGTATCTTTCAAAGGTTTATCTGTAGTGATATCGACACCAGCAACAAGCGGCGCTTCAGCAGGCACTTTCTGCCCACCTAATGCCAGGAATTCCAGCCAGCCGTCGACAGACTCATCCCCACTTTTGATTTTTAGGAATGCCTGTGTAGCAATAGTCAGTCCAGCTGAGTAGGTATATGGATAAAGACCCATGTAGTAGTGGATCTGACGCATCCAAGTCAGCTCCGCACCTGGTTCCAGCTCAACCGCATCGCCCCAGAACTGTTCCAGGATGTCACGTTTAATCTCACTCAGCTTGTTCGCATCGAAACTCTTACCGGCATCGATCAGACGATACACTTCACGCTGATAAGCCGCTTCAAGCAGATGCGTGACAAAGTTATGGAAATACGTTCGTGAAATCATCTTGGACAGAACTGATCGTTCCATACGTGGGTCGTCAGTTTTGTTTTTCAGATAATCTGTCAGCAGCAGCTCGTTGAACGTGGATGGGCCCTCGATCAGATATAGTGACGGACGAGCGCTTGTCAGTGGATTGTTCTCATTCGATAGAACCCCTTGACCGGCGTGACCCAGTTCGTGGAACAAGGTGTACACATCAGTCAGCTGACCTGTCCATGTCACCATGACATACGGGTGCTTGCCATACGTTGTTGAGCAGAACGCACCGGAACGCTTCCCGATATTCTGAGCAAAGTCCACCCAGCGTTCTGGATACGAGCGCAGAATCATATCGACATACTCCTGACCTAGTGGTGCCAGAGCTTCCTTGACCAGATCTTTGGATTCATCGATAGTCACAGGAAGGGTATATTCCGGATCAAGATCGACTTTCAGGTCGGCATAAGTCATTTTGTCCAGTCCGTGAACTTCTTTCAGATGTGTAATGAACTTTCGCATCACTGGAGCGAAATCAGTCATGATCGTATCGATCTGTCTATGGTACAGGTCCTGATCGACTTCCTGGCTTTCCAGCAGGTAGTCAAAGATCGAGTCATAGCCGCGCATTACTGATAAGGTTTTTTCTTTCTGTAGATGCGTATAGTAAGCAGTCGCTACAACATTCTTGTAGCTGCCGAGGACCTGGTTGAACTTGTCATAGGCTGCTCGACGGATTTCCGGATTTTCGTGGTACATATATACTTCTTCATATAGGACAAAGCTTAATGGGTATTCTTTTCCATCCACTTCAAATGTCCCGTAGTCTGCATCATTCGAACGCGCCTGTTCAAAGATCTCAGATGGTGCATTAAATACGGGTGACAGTTGAGCAAGAGCTTCTTCCACTTTCGGATCCAGTTTAGCACGCTTGGATTTCTTGATTTTACGGATGAATGTCTCGTAAGCTGCATCTTTTTCAACTAAAGCATTCAACGTTGATTCGTCCAGATCTTCAAGCTGTGACTGGAAGAAACTCAATCTGGCACTGACGCCAGCCAGAATATTCGAGACTCGACGCGTAACCTGCTGGGCCTCCCCATCGGAAATATCTACAGAGACAGGCAGGTGTCCATACTGACCCAAATGTGACGCGGTGGCCATCAAGCCTTCGTATTCCTTGATCGCCTCAACGACTGTATCCGCATTATCCAGCTTGCCGTCATACTTAGATGAAAATGCAGCGACATCTTCAGGCAGCTGTTCTGCCGTCTGGTTAAATTCTTCTTCTGTTGCAAAAATAGCAGACAGGTCCCATTTTAACTCTTCTGCTACTTCAGAGCGTTTAAGTAATTGTTCTGACATGTATGTGATCTCCCCTTCGTTATAAAGAAAAGCTAATAGAAGAAATGTGACAAAGTGTCATGTTTTGTTTAAAAAATGAACACTTGATTAAAGTGTCATCACTTTTTCTATTCACTTTCTTATTTTATTATAGCACCATTTAACAAATTTTAAAGAAAAATCTAGTTTTCAAAGTATTTATTTGAGAGAACAGATCCAAATAGAATTTGGATCTGTTCCTTTTATTTGATTACTTAAGTTGGCACAGTGATTCTGTGAGTATGTCATATTTCTCATCATTTCATCTTCTCATCCCCATTCTTATTTTAAAGACCTTGTAACATGTACTCTTGCTCTCTCAGTTAATAATCGTACTGAGCAGTTAGAGGAGCAATTAACACAAAAAACTCATGAAAAGGATCAGCCTCTTCATGAGTTTACAGGTACACTTATTTTGTTCAATTACTGGTTTCAGTATCAGTAGCCAGATTCGTAGCTGACTACATTTCTCGGCAAGTCCTCTCCCTTAAGGTAAGCGTCCAGGTTTTCTTCAAATACAGGGAACAAACTCTCGTCATAATCGTCAAGCATCCCTGATATATGCGGCGTCAGCAAGACATCTTTCCGTTTGTAAATCGGGTGATCTTCCGGCAGCGGCTCCTGATGAACCACATCTAGAGCTGCATAGTCCAGATATCCTTTATCCAGTGCCTCCAGAAGATCATCTGTGACTACAGTCTGACCGCGACCGACATTGATGAAAATGGCTGTTTCTTTCATTTCTTTAAACAGTTCAAGATCGAATAAGTCCTTCGTCTGATCCGTCAGAGGTAAAATATTGACGACGACATCAGCCAACGGTAAAGCTTTTTTCAAATCTTCCTGAGTTACTTGTTCATCCATATACTCGACCTTTTGCCCGCTTCGGTTGACTCCTATCGTATGCATCCCGAATGCTTTTGCCAGTTTCCCGGTCTGCTTACCAATTTCTCCAGCACCAACGATCAGCATCGTTTTCTGATTCATTTCACGTGCCTTATCGACCTGGTCCCATTTTGACTGATTCTGCATCAGGATAGAATGGCCGATGCCTCTCGTGTAGCTCAGCAGCATGCCCATAATGGATTCTGCGATTGCATACTTATGTATGCCGCTCGCATTAGTCAACACGATGCCTTTATCTTTTAGTTTTTCCAGATCCATATAATCCACCCCGGCAGATTCAAGCTGGATCCATTTGACATTCAGATCGTCACTGTCCAGAAGGCGGGGCCCTTCTTCCTTGTTCCATCCATAAACGATTTCGATATCTGAAATAGATGAGACCTCATCAAGCGAAGACGCCACTGTGTAGTCTTCTGTCCGCTCCTTGAGTGCCTCGAGTTGCTTGTCTTTAAATGGTCTTAGACTCAGTATCACTTTTGTCACATCACTCACTCCCTCTCTGATAGAGTATTGATTCCTTTACGAAAACTCAACTATCAGTGATTATGGCAGAGAGGAATACTCTCCGGTGACCGTATCGAGTTTCTGAAGCTCATTAGAAGAGACATTGAACCGGTAGATGCCGATCATATTGGACCATGCGACACCATCTTGTTCGACAGGTTCTCTGACTTCAATGTTGACCCAGTCCTGTTCTGCCTGGTTGACAAAATAAATGTATTTTTCAAAAGCCAGATTTTCATGAAGCATCAGCTGATCGAAAGCATAATTTTCTGCCTCTTCTTTTGTCCATTCATGCTCAACTTCGTCAGACTCTTCCTCAGCTTCTTCTTTCTGAGCGAACCAGACATCCAGCTCCTCATCGGATGCGTCTTCCATCGATTGTCCGGTTGCATTGAAGTAGTCATCAGAATACAGGGCAGACTGACGTTCTTCTTTATATCTGGACTCTTCACTTTGGGCTTCAGCAACTTGCGCTGCTCTATCAGCCTGAATTTCTCTGATCTCATCAAGAAGCCCTTCAGCTTCTTCACTTAATTCAGGATACGCCTCAAGATCATTTTCCATGAGAAGACTCAATGTCCCCGCTGCTGCATCCAGCTGGTCGGCTTCATATTCTCGCCTGGCCTGGTCAAGAAGGCTCTCGTAGTCCTCCAGGAACTCGTCTGCTTCTTCTTCGGGTTCTTCTACGGACACTTCTCCATCATTTTCGGCATCTTCCGCAGGCTCGTCAACGGTTACTGCCACTTCTTCCTCTTCAGCGGCTTCATTCTGCTGGCAGGCACTTAGTCCCAGTCCCATTACTGCTACAGCTAAGATCCAATGTTTATTGCTCATGTCTGTTTCCTCCTTTAATCTTCGATATTATGATACGCGGCGTAGACCTCCCGCTTTTTCATTCCACGCAATACAGCCACTTCCTTGATTGCCTCTTTACTCGAAAAGTTCTGTTCATCCATCACAACCTCAACATGCTCTTTCAGGCTTAATGATTCCCAGCTTGCTTGCTCTACTTCCTGGGGATCACTGTTTCCTTCTGCAATCAGAACGAATTCTCCTCTGATTTGTTCGTTCTGAAGCCACTTTAGTACCTCTTCTGCGTTTCCGCGTACGAATTCTTCAAAACGCTTGGTCACTTCTCTTGCCAGAACGAGCTGACGTTCCTGACCAAATACAGCTACCATCTGCTCGACCACTTGTCTGACCCGATGCGGAGACTCGTAAAAGACCAGTGTATCGCTTCGTCTGTTCAATTCTTTTAGTGTTGACACAAGCTCTTTTTTCTTCCTCGGCAGAAAACCATAGAAGTAAAAAGGTTGAGGGCTGATACCAGATGCAATCAGTGCTGTCAAAGCCGCATTGGGACCGGGTAATGCGATAACAGAAACCCCCTGCTTGATTGCTTCCTTCACTAATTCGACTCCCGGATCACTGATTGACGGCATCCCCGCATCACTCACCTGCGCTATCGACTGTCCACTAAGCATTTTCTCTATCAGCTGAGGCGTCCGCTCATTAATATTGTGCTCATGATAACTGATCTGAGCTGTATCAATTTCAAAATGATTCAGCAGTTTCTGGGTATTTCTTGTGTCTTCCGAAGCAATCACATCTACTTCCCTAAGTATACGAATGGCACGGAAAGTCATGTCCTCAAGGTTGCCGATAGGGGTCGGTACTAAGTACAATCGTCCTGCATCCTGTTCTTCAAAGCTTTTCTGACTAATTTTCATGTAACTGCCTCACCTCTTTCACTATACATTGTTTCTGTTCTTTGTAAGGTCTACTGACCCCGTTGCTGGCCAGATACTGGTCTTTCTGTCTGCGCGCAAGCTTCTTGAACGCGGCTTCCGCTTTTGTTGCCTCACTTCTTGAGCCATGTGCTTCAGCATAAATCATCTTCAGCGGGCGTCTTTTTTGGGGACGAGTATATTTTGCACCGATCCCTTCATTGTGTTCATTCAGCCGGCGGGTCAGATCTGTCGTGTATCCACCGTAAAGTGTCCCGTCCCTGCAATGGAGGACATAAAAATAGCTGGCTTTATTGTCTTTGTTATCGCTAGTCTTGCTCATTGCCGTAAATCATCCTTCTCACTTCCGGAAAATAGTTTCCCTCTTCGTCAAATACATATAATGGGGGAAGGATCTTCAATCCGTCTTCTTTGCCTTGTTTGATCCCTTCGATCAGCAGCATATTCGCTTCCCTGTCCGGCTTCGGATAAACGAAACGGATTCTCTTGGGAGCCAGATCCACTTCTCTCATCGCATCGAGAATGTCAAAGAACCGTTCCGGTCGGTGAACAAAATAGGCTTTTCCTTTTGTTTTAAGCAGGCCTGATGTGGCTTTCATCAGCTCTTTCACAGTCAGATGCAGCTCATGTCTCGCTATGGCCAGATGCTCGTTCGGATTCTTCCGGCTGCTGTCTGACACGGTGAAATAAGGTGGATTACATGTGATGATATTGATGGAATCCTTTTTAATGTGCTTATGCACTTTATTGACATCGGCGTGTATGATGTCGATCTGTTCTGTTAACCCATTCAGTTCCACGCTTCGTCGGGCCATATCCGCCAGTCTCTCCTGGATTTCTACAGCCTTGATGCGACTCCTTGTCTGTCCGCTCAGCATAAGCGCAACAGCTCCATTTCCAGAACAGAGATCAACTATCTCTGCCCGGTCATGCCCGGGTACTTTAGCAAAATGACCCAAAAGGACAGCATCCAGGGAAAATGAAAAGACAGACGGGCTTTGAATGATGTCCAGACCAAACTGCATCAGCTGATCGATCCGTTCATCTCCTTTTAGTTCAGTACTCACTGCATTCTTCCTTTATCATTTGATTAGTATCAGTATACCAAAATAATTATGGAGCTGTGTCGCAATTTCTAAAAAGATTCAGTGTCTGATTTATTAATTTATGTATGTCTCCCGGCACCTTAGCTCAATTCAACTCACTGATTCCCGGACAATTGACAAAAGCCACTCAAAAGTGAGTGGCTTTCTGGTCAAAAATAAATATTTGTAAAGCAAATCGCTGGTTATTTCTATTCATATCTATACTACTAAGTTTCTCATTTAAACGACATGATCCCTACCTCTATCATGTCCTTGCAGCCCCAAAGCTGCGCCAGTGCGAATAAACTTCATTAAAACGTGTTTATATAATACTTCATATCTACTTTCAACGTCCTTACAGTATACCACGTCTAACGAATAAATGGTAATCAGACGCTCACCGCTGTTTTTTAAGGAGAAAATCTACGTCCTTAGCTGAAACGATACTACAACGCATTAGACATACTCCCCATTACTCCACAAGACCACTTCCCCTCTGTTCAGAGACTGCTGTACATCGATGATGCGCTGATTCGAGCTGCCTCTGAATGCCAGATTGAGGTTCATCTTGTCCTGCTCAAAGCGTCCGTCCACAAGCACATCGATCAGGTCAAGGAGCCGACGTTTATCTTCTGTCCCCTGCATCAGTTCGTCCCAGGTATAGCCTGTCCAGGACCAGATGTCCTTGTTCCACCCGAACGTTTCACGGACCTGCTCACAAAGGGGGATCGTGACCCCAGTATTGAGGAATGGTTCTCCGCCAAGCAGGGTCAGTCCCTGACAGTAGTCTGCACTGAGATCGGTTATGATCTGATTTTCCAGCTCTTCTGTATAGGGTGAACCGTAACTGAAATTCTGGGCCACTTTGTTGTAGCAGCCCTTGCATGCGAATGGACAGCCACTTACGTAAATGCTGCATCTGACCCCTTCGCCATCCACGAAGTTGTAAGGTTTGTAATCCGCGACATAATTCTTACTGAAGCGTTCTGATGTCCATGAGATTGGATCTGCAGGCATATCAATCAGTCCCTTTAATATGTTTCACACGTGAGGCAATTTCTTTATGACGCCCTAAGACCATTGGACGCTTCTGTGGATTACCTAGATACCCACAAGTCCTCTTGACCACATCACACGTTTCAGGATTCGTGTTTCCACAGCCCGGGCATTTAAATCCATTTTCTGTTGGTTTGAAGTCCCCTTCAAAGTCGCATTCATAACAGCGATCGATCGGTGTATTTGTTCCCAGATACCCGACCCGGTCATACGCATAGTCCCAGACTGCTTCAAGTGCTTTTGGATTCGTCTGAAGTTTTGGGTACTCACAGTAATGGATAAAGCCGCCTCCTGTGAATTGTGGATAATCTTTTTCAAAATCGAGCTTCTCAAACGGTGTCGGATTCTTCCGTACATCATAATGGAAACTGTTTGTATAGTAGCCTTTTTCTGTAATATCCTTGATCAGTCCGAATTTTTCAGTATCCAGTTTGCAGAAACGGTCTGTCAGACTCTCACTCGGGGTCGAATACACGCTGACATGAATGCCACTCTCATTCCCCCACTCATCTGCATGCTTTTTCAATTCTTTCATGATTGACAAGGTAAACTGCTTGGCTTCTTCATCACTTTCCCATTCCGGGCCGAAGAATTGAGCAGCCGCTTCGTACAGACCGATATAGCCTAAGGATATAGTTGCACGTTTGTTGAGGAAAAGCTGGGATACCTTGTCTTCCTTGGAGAGTCGTTTTCCGAAAGCGCCATGCATATATAAAATTGGTGCATTAGCCGGCTCCGCATCCATCACGCGTTCAGCTTTAAACATCAGCGCATCCTTTACCACCTGAAGACGTTCCTTCAGCAGCGCACTGAATTTGTCTTTATTGCCTTTTGACTCTATCGCGATCCGTGGAATGTTCAACGTGACGACACCAAGATTCATTCGACCAGCTGCGACATCATTACCCTGTTCATCTTTCCAGCCCTGAAGGAAGGACCGGCAGCCCATCGGTGTTTTGAAACTTCCTGTAATGTCGATCAGTTTATCATAGCTCAACACATCCGGGTACATGCGTTTAGTTGAACACTCAAGCGCCAGCGTTTTGATATCGTAGTTGGGATCATCCGGGTTCAAGTTCAATCCTCGTTTAAGAGTAAAAATCAGTTTAGGAAAAATAGCCGTTCTCTTTTCTTTTCCTAACCCGTTTATACGGACTTTGAGAATCGCTTTCTGTATTTCTCTTTCGATCCAGTTGGAGCCCAGTCCAAAGCCCAGACTGGTGAAGGGGGTCTGACCCTGTGAAGTATAAAGAGTATTGATCTCGTATTCCAGGCTCTGCATCGCATCGTAAATGTCTTTCTTTGTCTTTTCCGTGGCAAAAGCCTGCTGTCTGTCTTCTCCCTCGATCCAGTCGCTTGCTGTTGTCATATGCTTCTTGTAATTCAGCTCGGCGTATGGTGCCAGCACTTCATCAATTCTGTCGAAGCTGCAACCACCGTACTGGCTGGATGCCACGTTCGCAATAATCTGAGCCGTCTGAGCTGCCGCGGTCTGAATGGATTTAGGAGATCCGACTTCTGCATTTCCGATCTGGAAGCCTTCTTCAAACATATGCTTGAAATCGATCAGGCAGCAGTTACTCATCGGTGCGTAAGGGGTATAGTCCAGATCATGATAGTGCAGCTCACCTTTTTCGTGCGCATTCGCCACATGAGGAGGCAGCATCTTCAGTCCAAGCGCCTTGCCTACAATTCCTGCCGTCAGATCACGCTGAGTATTGAACACTTTGCTGTCTTTATTGGCATTCTCATTGACAATGGATTTTTCCTTCTGAAGCAGACTCTTGATCATTGCATTGACGTCTCGTCTAGTTTCCCGTTCTTTTTCTTTTTCCTCGCGTCTTTGGATATACCCTTCTGCCAGATCATCGTACTCATATGATTTCAGGATATCCAGAACCATAAAGTCGATTTCTTTTGTGTTCAGGTGTGTCAGATTCTTGTTGAGAATCATTTCCTCTACTTCATAGGCAATAGCCTTCAGATCATCAATGCTGTAATTCAGGTCCAGCTGCTCAACAGCCTGAAACAAGGCTTCAGTTATTTTTTTTCGACTGTACTTCTGCATGCGTCCGTCGCGTTTTTGAACATCCTTCAGCCCATCATTGATAACTTTTTCGTTATGTTCCGCAATTTTCCTGTCGTTCCACTTCACTTTCTGCATCACACCGCACCATCCTTCTTAAATTTTATCTTTTTAGTTTGAATTATTTTTCACAAGTGAGTATAAAAAAATGATTGTGAATTTTATGTATCGCATGTATAGAGTGCAGGCGCCTCTATAAAAAGGCGCCCTTTCTCTATTTAATCAGCTGAACCATTCAACATAATCATTATCTGACATCGATTCAACCATACCGACCAGATACCCGTTCCCTACTTGAGAGAAGAAGTCGTGGTTGCTTGTTCCAGTAGAAATTCCGTTCATGATGATCGGATCCACATCCTCCGCAGTGTCCGGGAACAATGGATCGAATCCCAGGTTCTGCAGCGCTTTGTTGGCATTATAGCGAAGGAATGTTCCGACACTTTCTGTCCATCCGATGGAGTCATACAGATAACTCGTGTACGCCATCTCGTTTTCATACAACTTGAAAAGTAGATCGTAGGTCCAATTTTTCATCTCTTCCTGTTCCGATTCAGTCAGCTGATTGAACCCGATCTGGAATTTATATCCAATATATGTCCCGTGAACCGATTCATCCCGCAGGATCAGCTTGATGATTTCAGCCACGTTAGTCAGCTTACTGTTTCCCAGATACCGTAGTGGTGCGTAAAAACCTGAATAAAACAGGAAAGACTCAAGGAATACACTGGCAACTTTTTTCTGAAGCTCCGTGCCTTCCTGATAAATCGCATTGATGATCTGAGCTTTTTTCTGAAGCATCGGATTGCTGTGCGTCCAGTCAAAGATGTCATCTATCTCTGATTTCGTATTAAGTGTACTGAATATGGCACTGTAGCTCTTGGCATGCATCGATTCCATGAATTCGATGTTATTGTAGACCGCTTCTTCATGCTGCGTCCGGCTGTGCTTCTTCAGTGCTTCGATTCCATCCTGAGACTGGAGTGTATCCAGAAGTGTCAGGCCTCCGAATACTTTGGCGATCATATCCTTTTCGTCAAGTGACAGCTTGTTCCAGTCACTTAAGTCGTTCGACAAGGGAATACGCGTATCGGTCCAGAACTGCTCGACCAGTTTTTCCCATGTCAGCTTGTCGATCATATCTTCTATACGATTCCAGTTGATCGCTTTATAGGTTTCAGTCACTTTAAACTCTCCTTCATTACAACTGACTACTGCTTTCGTCACTGTCATTCTATTAGTAGCTTATATCGTACAGCTCTCACATGCATTTGCACCGATTTCTTCTTCGTCATCAGTAAATGTACGGATGTAGTAAATCGACTTGATTCCTTTCTTGTGTGCATAGTGTCTAAGCAATGTCAAGTCACGTGTGGTCTGCTTGTTCGTTCTGCCTTCCTTCCACTCATAGAGACCTTCAGGAATCACTGAACGCATGAAGAGAGTCAGACTCATTCCCTGATCGACGTGCTTCTGTGCCGCAGCATAGATATCGATCACTTTTCGCATATCCATATCATAAGCACTGACATAGTACGGCATGGTGTCATTCGATAGATATGGAGCAGGATAATAAGTTTTACCAGTCAGCTTTTCCTGACGCTCTTCTACCAGACGGGTGATCGGGTGGATACTCGCTGAGGTTTCGTTGACGTAGCTGATCGATCCAGTCGGTGCAACAGCCAGTCTGTTCTGGTGATACAACCCATCTTTCTTCACGTCTTCTTTCAGCTGATCCCAGTCTTCTTTTGTCGGTACAGTAATGCCTCGTTCCTTGAAGATCTGTGCCACTTTATCATGTTCAAAAGTGAAAGATGACTCAGTATAGCGGTCAAAATAACTGCCATCTGCATAAGACGATTTCTCAAAATTATGGAACACTTGACCGCGTTCAGCAGCCATCTTGTTGCTAGCCTTCAAAGTATAATAATTTAACAGCATAAAGTAGGCATCTGTAAATTCTACAGACTCCGGTGAGCCATAATGCATCTGGTTCAAAGCAAAGAACGTATGCAGACCCATTGCACCTAAACCAATCGTATGGTACTTGTCATTTCCATTCTTGACTGTCGGCACCGCTTCGATGCTTGACTGATCCGTCACGTAAGTCAGAGCACGTACCATCGTATCCACAGACAGCTCAAAGTCAGGCGTATTCATCAGATTGACGACGTTAGTCGATCCCAAATTACAACTGATATCCGTTCCCATGATTTCGTATTCCTGGTTGTCTTTAATCAGAGACGGTTCCTGAATTTGAAGGATCTCACTACATAAGTTACTCATCGTGATCGTGCCGTATACTGGGTTCTCTCTATTCGCCGTATCGATGTTGATGACGTAAGGATAGCCGGATTCCTGCTGAAGTTTGGAAATTTCATTTTCCAGTTCACGCGCATTGATTTTCGTTTTCTTGATTTCAGGGTTAGCGACCAGATTGTCGTATTCTTTTGTGATATCGATATACGCAAAAGGTTCACCGTATATGCGTTCGACATCGTACGGACTGAACAAGTACATATCTCCGTTATGAGCCGCCAGCTCATAAAATTTATCCGGAACGACGACACCAAGAGACAGTGTTTTTACACGCACTTTTTCATCAGCGTTTTCCTTTTTCGTTGACAGGAAACGTAGAATATCTGGATGGAATACATTAAGATAAACCGCTCCTGCACCATTTCTCTGGCCTAGCTGATTCGAATAGCTGAAACTGTCTTCCAGAAGTTTCATAACCGGCAGCACGCCACTTGAAGCATTTTCGATTTTCTTGATCGGATCCCCTGCTGCTCTTAAGTTCGTC
This sequence comes from Alkalibacterium thalassium, assembly GCF_900101165.1. Taxonomy (GTDB): domain Bacteria; phylum Bacillota; class Bacilli; order Lactobacillales; family Carnobacteriaceae_A; genus Alkalibacterium; species Alkalibacterium indicireducens. The sequence goes on from NZ_FNFK01000030.1 coordinate 15,889, forward strand.
AGGTTCACGCCTACTCCGCCTCCAATACGAGACAGCTGAAGCGCTGAGTTGATGACACGGCCAATGCTGTTCATATCATCTGTTGCCTGGATAAGGAAGCATGAGACTAGTTCCCCACGACGCTTTCTTCCAGCGTTAAGGAACGTCGGTGTAGCCGGCTGATAGCGCTGATGAATGATTTCATCGGCTATATGTCTGGCCAGGTCTTCGTTTCCGTCTGCTAAGTACAACGCGTTGAACGCGATACGGTCTTCAAATCGCTCCAGATAACGTGTACCATCGTCAGTTTTCAGGGCATACTGAGTGTAGAATTTGTAAGCGCCCATGAATGAACGGAAACGAAACTCTTTCTGATATAGCTCTTCGAATAATTGCTCTATGAATGTTCTGCTGTATTTATTTATAAATCCTTCTTCTATAAAATCCTGTTCGATCAGAAAATCTATCTTTTCAGAAACCGACTCGAAAGGAACAGTATTGGGATTGACATGCTCTTTAAAGTACGCACGTACAGCCTCCTGATCTTTTTGGAGAGGGATCTGGTTATTTACCGGTCTGTTTATCTGGTTATTTAATTTAAAATATGTGATTTCATTTGTTTTATCTTTCACTGTGCTGTTCGAAGCCAAGATCTTTCACCGCTTTCTTCAATTTTCTTACGTCTTCGTCTGTTCCCTGAAATTCGAACTGGTGAAGCAGAGGAACCTGGTACGCTTCAGCTATATCCTTAGCTGTAAAGATAAATAGCTTGCCGAAGTTCAAATTTCCTCCGCCAGCTATTCCCTTGAATAAATCCTTATTTCTGCCCGTTTCTAAAAAATCATTCAGCAGATCACTGACTTCCCCGTCATAAGTCGGTGTGACAATGATAAAGGGCTCTTCCATGTCAATAAAAGGATTTGCTGGATCAAGCTCCAGCAAATCCATATTTAGTTTCTTCACAAATTTTCTGGTCTGTCCTGTCAGAGAAAAGTACACAACTTTCATTCTTATGCCAGTCTGTTCAGCAAGTCCGGTCTGAATCCGTGGAACGCTTCAATGCCCTCAGCAATCACAACTGGAAGTGAACTGAATCCCAGGCTCTTCACTTCATCAACAGCCTTCTCATTCTCTTCGATGTCTTTGATCTGATAAGGAATCCCCTTGTCTTCCAGGAATTTTTTCGTGAAGTTGCACTGCATGCAATTCGGTTTTGAATAAACGACTACTGGTGTATTTTGCATTTTTATCTCCTCCATGGCACTTTTCCATAAAATTCTTAGACACTACATGTTGTGTGTCTTTTAATTTGAGTGATTTTTTTGTTTTTTTACGATAACTTCATTTTACAGTAGTAAAATAAAAAATCAAGCCCAAAGCACTAGATATATTATTTAAATTTAAACCGAACACAACATATAGTGCCTGGAACGAAAACACACTCCCGAGCTAAACGTACAAACGCACATTTTTCGGGAGTGTTAAATCGTTAAGAACTTAATTGTTTTTTTCTAAACACTATATATTGTGGTTCTACTTTCTTTCACCATAGATTACTTCAAGACAAAATGCACATGGCTCATCGCCGTCTCTTCTCGATCCGTAAAACAAGTTACAGACATGGAAGCCGTCTTCATATATTTTTTCAAGATTTAAACGGGACTTAGTCATACCTGTGTCAGTAATCTGCTTTTCGAGTGATTGCTGCTTCATGATTTCTGCTAACCGATCTCGTAGGTGCTGATTCTCCATCCGTAAAACATGATTATCTTCGGTCAGATGAGATAACTCTTCTTTCATGTTTTTTATAATTTTCAAGGTGGCTTCTGCTTGAGATTCTAAATCAGAAAATGTATCGTGCAATTCTTTTTTATTCATACGTCACCACTTCTTTGTTCTTTCATCGTCACCTGCTGATTGAAGCGAGTCGATTTCTCACATCTTTTTATAGCATACCATGATTAGAATGAAAAAGCCAAATGAACTGAGAGTCTTTTCATTTATCTTTTATTCCTGATGACATCAACAATCTGCAGCGAGCAGTCTTCAAAAACCCCCTGGCCAGCGACATTACTGTCAAGCATTTTCTTCCCGTTCAAAATGACTTCCATCATTTCAGCTATCTCCAATGGACGAAAACGCTGAGCTCCTGACTGGATAGTCTCCTTATACTTTTCGAATGCATAAACATGTGCTTCACTCACCTGGCTGTTCAGTATATCCTGAAGAAGAATCAAAACCAGATCCATGACCATCAGCTGATCTTTCTTCTCACGAGCAAGAGGCATCAGATCGGTATGCACATAAACAAAGGCCTGATCATCTTTCTTGGACATGAAACTGAACCATTTCCAGACTGCCTGTACCAATTGAAGCAACTCTTCTTTTTCAGCCAGTTCCTGGGCCTGATCGGCATCACTTGTCAGATGGATCAGCAAAGCTGCCTTTTCTTTTGAAATTCCACGCTCGACAAGAAGAGACAGTCGCTCTTCTTTAGGCAGCTGAGGAAAATGAATCAGCTGACAGCGAGACAGGATCGTGTCCAGCAGTCTGTGCTTTGCCGTGGTCAGAAGAAACAGGTAGATTTCTCCATCCGGTTCTTCCAGAAATTTAAGCAGGCTGTTTGCGGCCTGGATCGTCATTTTTTCTACATCTTCAACGATGACGACTTTCCGGCGGCTTTCCATTCCACTTTTTGTAAACTCTTCTTTCAGGCTTCTGACTTGTCCAATTTTAATTGACTGACCATCCGGTTCAATTTCAATAACATCCGGATGATAATGCGCTCTGATTCGTTGACACGTCTGGCAGGTCTGACAGGCTCCGCCCTCGCTGCTGCTTTCCGGACAGTAAAGAGACTGCGTGACCCACATGGCCATGTCTTTTTTCCCAGTACCCGCTTTGCCTTCGAACAGATAGGCATGCTGCAGTGTCTTCTGATTAAGCAACTGAAGAAACAGCCGCTGAATGCTCGGCTGTTTGATTGTTTGAGTAGACATTATCTGTCCTCTCTCTCGATTAAAATTGCAGGAACTGGTCGATTGGCAGAACGAATAACGTCGCTCCTCCAACTTCAACGTCCACTGGATACGTCAGGTCTGATTCCAGAGTAAAATCATAAGACGGCGGGCTCATCATTGTCTGGCTGCGGGTTGAACAGTTCTCTTTGATCAGTTCAAGTACCTCGTCAACTTTACGGTCCTCTACCCCTAACAGGAATGTTGTATTCCCTGATCTTAAAAACCCACCGGTGGAAGAGAGTTTTGTGGCTCTAATTCCGTTCTCCACAAATTCATCTGCCAGACGTTTGCTATCCTGATTCTGTACAATTGCTATGATTAGTTTCATCGTGATCATCCTTTCTTATTTTCAATATGTGTCATTCAGTTTTGCTTTGATGACTGCCCAGGTATCTTCAAATACTTTTTCTTCTGCCTGAGATGCATCGATAATGGAAAACCGCTCGGGTTCCTGACTGATCAGCTGAGCGTATCCCGTTCTTACTTCTTCATGAAAAGTGACGGCTTCAAGCTCAAGGCGATCCTGAGAACGGTTGGATTTCTTGTCCCGTATGCGTGACAGGCCGACTTCTGCTTCGACATCAAGATAGATTGTCAGGTCAGGTTTTAACCCTTCAATAGCGAAGGCATTAATGGCCTTGACTTCTTCTACACCAATTCCTCTAGCCTGACCCTGATAAGCGATCGAACTATCGACAAAACGGTCACATAAGACGATGTCTCCTCTGCTCAATGCCGGTCTGATCTTTTCAACGACATGCTGTCGCCTTCCAGCAGCGAGAAGCAGCGCTTCAGTTCTGGCATCCATCTTAGTATGTACAGGATTGAGCAGGATTTCTCTGATCTCTTCGGCAATATCACTTCCACCAGGTTCCCTTGTCATTACTAAAGGACGGTCTGTTTCCTCCTGTATGGCCTTTTGAAGTCTTCTGACCAGGCTGCTTTTACCTGCTCCATCAGGCCCTTCAATAGTTATAAATAGTCCCTTCAAGCCTTCTTCCAACTTTCTAATCGATTTCTACTTATATTATACGTTAGATGAGGAGAGGTTGTCTATTCTTTCTATATCAAGTAAAAAATAAATAGGGTACAGTCACTGACCGCACCCTTCGTGTTATTAACTAAGATGATCCCCTCTAACCTGTCTGATACGCGCTTCTTTAAAGAGATAAAAATACTTGGCCTTCTGGAGTTTGAGCTGTGCTTCCCATTCCGGATGGTCCTTGATCATCAGCTCTTCCAGTTGTTTGTCTGCTTCGTACAGTTTTTTTTGCTTATTGATGAGTGCGATCAGTTTATCATCGTACGTATTCTTAAGCTGGTGTTTTTTTCTGAACAATCCCATACTATGATTCCCTACATTTCTCTTCTGCCTTCAACAGCTTTCAGCAGAGTAACTTCGTCGGCATATTCAATATCACTGCCTACTGACAACCCATGGGCCAGACGTGTGACTTTGATTCCTGCTGGCTTGATCAGTCTCGACAGATACATTGCCGTTGCCTCTCCTTCAGCTGTTGCATTGGTCGCAATGATAACTTCCTTGACTTCATCTTTCTGAAGACGTTTGATCAGGACAGGAATATTGATATCCTCCGGGCCAGTCCCTTCAATAGGAGAGAGCACGCCATGAAGGACATGATACAAGCCTTTGAATTCATGCATCTTCTCCATTGCTATCACGTCTTTTGCCTGCTCCACTACTAAGATGACAGACTGGTCCCGATTCTTGTCTTCGCAGATATCACATGGGTCATTCTGTGTCATGTTCCCACAGACCGAACAGTATGTTAGGTCACGTTTAACGCTGATCAGTGACTTGGCAAAACGGGTCACGTCATCTTCTTTCATATTCACCGTATAAAAAGCCAGGCGGGCAGCTGTTTTCTCCCCGATTCCTGGCAGTTTCATATAACTCTCCATCAATTGTGCTATCGGTTCTGGATAGTGCATAACCGTTTCCTTTCTACTGCGAAACGAATAGATCCATACTCGTCAGACAGTCCACAAACATTCCTCCAGATTATAATCCTGGGATTCCTAATCCTTTAGAGTACTTGCCCATTGTTTTTTCAGTTTCTTCATCGATTTTCCCTAATGCATCGTTTACAGCTAAAAGAACGAGGTCTTCAATGATTTCCACATCTTCAGGATCAACGATGTCTTCTTTGATTCTGACTACCCGACATGTTTTGTCTCCTGTAAATTTGACTGTCACCAGGTCATCATTTGCTGATCCAGTAAATTCTGTTTCATTCAGAGCAGCCTGAGCCTGTTCCATTTCTTTCTGCATCTTCTGCATTTTCTTCATCATACCTTGCATATTTCCCATTCCACCGCGCATCGGCATTCATCCTCTCTTAATCTTTAATATTTACGATTTCTTCTCCGAAGAGACCGATCGCTTCACTCACGACGGGTTCTTCTTCCGGTTCTGACTGTTCTTCGCTGGAGACTTCTTCAGATTCCCCGGACTGATTTTTCATCTGCTGAATAAATGATTGACGGACTGCAGGCCATTGTTCACTCGGCACACTGCACATCCCGGCACGATGACCGATCACTTTTTCAAGATAGTCACCGACCGATTCCAGAAGGAAGGAATCATTTGAAGCCCTCTCACATAGAATATCATAATCAAAGGTGACAACCAACCCATTAGGACTGGCCGCAACTGGCTTGGAGGTCTTCATTATTGCTTTCTGACCTGCAGGCAGGAAATCGATCAGATCAGGCCAGACATCTTTCAGCTTGACCAGATCTCCTTTTGTCGCTTTTTCCAGCACTTTGAATACCTGTGTCTGATTCACCTTGAACGTCTGCTGTTTCCTGGCTTTACGTGACTGGTTCGAGGCTTTTGGCGCAGCAGGTTTCTGCCCCCCCTGCTGCATCTGCTCGATCAGTGTCTGCATCTGCTGCATTTTCTTCTTCAATGCATCGATGTCTCCGTTGTCTGCTTTCATTTCCTGTACAGGACCAGCAGCCGGTCCACTCGCAGGTTTTGAAACAGGCTGGGTCAGTCGGACTGTCGCAACTTCAAGATAAACTTCCGCGTGACTGGACAGCCTCATTTCCTGATGGGTCTGATTCATGACCCGAATGATTTCGTAAATTTTTTCAGGATCGGCTTCTTCTGCGAGAGTCTTGAACTGGTCATCGACCTTACTCATTTTAAGCAGGGCATCTTCCCCTGTCTTCTTATAAATCAGTATGTCTCTACAGAAAAGGATCGTGTCATCGACCAGCCGGTTGGCGTCTTTTCCTTCCTGAAGGATAGCATGAAGCAGGCTCAACCCCTTCTCCGTATCGTTGACTAAAGAAGCGGAGACATAATCACCCAGCAGCTCCTGAGTGATGCTTCCGGTGATTCGAAGCGTATCTTCTAAAGTGACCGACCCGCTTGAAAAGGACAAGGCCTGATCGAGTATGCTCAAAGCATCCCGCATACCCCCTTCCGCCGCCTTGGCGATAGCCAGAAGTGCATCTTCTTCGTAAGCCACATCCTTTTCCTGCAGAATAAATGTCATCCGTTTGATAATATCCTGAGGAGAAATACGTCTGAAATCAAACCGCTGCGTTCTTGAAATGATTGTCAGCGGGATTTTATGCGGTTCAGTTGTAGCTAAAATGAACACGACATTTGCAGGAGGCTCTTCGAGTGTCTTCAAAAGAGCATTGAAGGCCCCCATTGACAGCATATGAACCTCATCAATGATATATACTTTATACTCAGCCTGGGTCGGCGCATAATTTGCCTTTTCCCTGATGTCTCTTATTTCTTCTACACCGTTATTACTGGCGGCATCTATCTCAATGACGTCATTCAGGTTCCCTCGTGTGATTGATTCACAGATGTCACACTCATTACATGGCTCTCCATCCTGAGAATGAGGGCAGTTCATGGCTTTTGCAAAAATTTTGGCCGCACTGGTTTTTCCTGTTCCCCGAGGACCGGAGAAAAGATAGGCATGACTGGTATTGCCTTGACTCAAGGCATTTTTAAGCGTTTTGGTGACGGCTTCCTGTCCAGCTACGTCTGAAAACCGCTGGGGACGCCAGACACGATATAAAGCTTGATAACTCATTGTCTCCCTCTTTTCTAGGTACTTGCTCTACTCTATTATAGGCCAAAATGAAGTAAATTTAAAAAGAAATTTTCCCTGTGCGAAAAAAAAAGATGCCCTTTTGACGGAGGCATCTTTCTATGAATAAACTGCATTATTCGTGACTATGTATCACATGACACATGGTGGGACAGTACTTAGTGCTGCTTCCTTCCGGACCTGACACGGTTCATACGCCCACCATTGCCATGAGGCCTTGCGGCAACTACTATAATAGCATATCCTCAAGATGATTAAAAGGTGTTTTTTTAAATCGATCCGATTTGGTAGCTAGATTGCTCCCCGCTTCAACTTTTTCAGCCTGTCAGTTTTCAGGATGAGTACACTTACAGCCCACAGCTGAATCCTCTTATTTTAACTATAACTAAGGCACTGGTGCGGGAGGCTGCTATCGGAATTACGATAAATACTGAAGCCACTACAATCAGTGTAACGATAATTGAATCCGGCAAAAAATAAACTGCTCCCTGCAGCAAGAAAAAATAGAGCAAGTAGAAGAGGATACTTAATGACGGGCAAAGATAATGTTTCATATACTGATCCCTCCTTCAAAGGTAACTATACTTTGACACTCCCACAGCTAAAGCAGTGGGATTCTTAAGTGCTTTGTCGAACGCAGGCCATTTCTGTTTTGTTCAAGCCTTAAGTTTAAGGGTGT
>NZ_FNFK01000072.1 GCF_900101165.1 Alkalibacterium thalassium
CAAGAGAAATCGGTATCGTTGTTAAAAAGGTCAATCCAGAGTATACCTCTCAGACTTGCCCGACATGTAAGGCCAGAAATAAAGTAACCGACCGAATGTATCAGTGTGGGTGTGGCTACCGGGGGCATCGGGATAGAGTAGGAGCTCTGAATATCGCCCAAACAACCTAACTCATATGGTCACAGTATGAGTGCCCATGGAGCTATAGGCTCTGCCATGGGAGGGGTGATGGCACACCCTTAAACTTAAGGCTTGAACAAAACAGAAATGGCCTGCGTTCGACAAAGCACTTAAGAATCCCACTGCTTTAGCTGTGGGAGTGTCAAGTATTTCATTGTGCCCTTTGCAGGAGCTGTCATAATAGATATAATATTTAACAGAGTGTTAAAAATGTACGAGCACGACATTTTTAAATTTTTAACAGCAGCTAACTAGTAGAAGGGGATAAGATTGATGAATATAGCAATTGCAGGATCGGGAGCGCTTGGATGCGGATTCGGATATATGCTTCAGAAAAACGGACAAAACGTGACGCTTCTAGATTATTGGGAAGACCACATTGAAGCAATCAGAAATAATGGACTAACTGTTTCAGTAAATGGGGTAAAAGGGACACTTCCAATGACTATTGCCAGGCCGGAAGAAGTATCTGGTGAAAAGGATGTTATCTTTGTATTCACGAAGGCGATGGGATTGGAGAAGATGATGACTCAAATCAATCATCTCATCGGTACAAAAACAAAAATCGTCTGTCTGTTGAACGGATTGGGACACCTTGAGACTCTTGAAGCATTTGTCGACAGACGAAACATAATAATGGGAACGACAGTCTGGACGGCTGGGATTATTGCCCCAGGTGAAACACAGCTGAACGGGAATGGCCCAGTTGAGCTGCAGAACAGCCATCCTGAAGAGGAAGAAGCCGCACGTGTCATAGTCAATATACTCAAGGACAGCGGCCTTTTCGGAGAATACAGCAAGAATGTCAAGTACACGACTTGGAGAAAAGCGTGCATCAACGGCACGATGAATGCCCTATGTGCACTGCTGGATGCATCGATCGAGCAGCTGTTTGCCTCGCCGTCAATTGATTCCTTACTTGGAGGAATCATTGATGAGTTTGCAGCTGTGGCGAAAGTTCAAGATGATATCGAAATCGACAGAGATGAAATGATTCACTACCTTAAAGAAGTGGCATCTCGCCTGGGATCGCACTACCCGTCGATGCATCAGGATCTCTTCAACCGACGTCCGACAGAAATTGATTTTCTGAACGGTGCAGTAGTGGAGGCAGCCGAAAAGTACGGAATCGAAGCTCCTCATTGCCGCCGAATGACAGATCTGATTCATGCGAAAGAAGCTGTTCTTGGGATTGAAACAGGCAGATAAAGTGTGCAGTTCACTCGGTCTGATCACGTAGCAACTTACGAAAAGAAAGCGAACGGACTTTCTTTTTAAACCGGATTATGGTATACTATTTATAGAGCACGAGAGACAGCTCTATACTGTAACGGGGTTGTTACGGATTCGACAGGCACAGATTGAGCTTGAGTTGCGTTTCGCAGGTGACGGCTGCGTACCAACGTCACAGTTAAATTAACTGCAAACAATAACAACAATTCTTACGCTTTAGCTGCGTAAAAACAGCTTAGCGTGATCCGACCGGCATCGCCCATGTGCTCGGCACCGGGTCCTATAATAAGTGGGATACGTCTATTCTTTCCGTCTGTAAGAATAGAAAGAGATTAACAGACTAGCGGCGCATGATGCCTGTTTTACGGCTAATGCTTAGCGAAATCCAAGTAGTAAAACTATGAACGTAGATACTTGAGTGCCAATGTGCCTGGACAGGGGTTCGACTCCCCTCAACTCCATAATAGAATACAGGTCAGAAGTGCTGATTAATCAGAGCTTCTGGCCTTTTTTGTCGTCTGTATAGCCTTAAATATCCTTTTAGGGAGACGGACTAGACGAAAAAGGATTACTGAGTGTGATTATAAAAAAGAAAAGGAGAGTGGTAATAAAATCAATAAAAGTAAATCAATGGTAACCTTATAATTAGTATTGGGTAAAGATAGGAAAACAAAGGCAATAATAGCTGGTTACATTTATTTAAAAAAGACTTGACAAGAATGGTTTACAATAGTAAACTTACCTCAAACATTTACGTTTACACATGTAAACAATAAGGAGGGAAAGAGAATGAGTACAATAGTAGTTAACCCTCATATCACAGATGCTGAATGGGAAGTTATGCGTGTAGTCTGGGCGAATATCCGAGTGACTAGTAAAGAAGTCATTTCTACATTGGAAGAGAAAATGGACTGGAACCAAGCGACAACCAAAACGCTCTTAGGTCGACTCGTGGAAAAAGGCGCACTGAATACAGAGCAAGAAGGTAGAAAATATATTTATTCGGCAAATATCGAAGAGAAAGAAGCGGTAAGAAGTTTTACAAACGATATTTTCGATCGTATTTGTCGGAAGAATGTCGGGAATGTAATAGAGAGTATCATTAAGGATCATACTTTAAGTTTCGATGATATCCAACGGCTAGAAGAAATATTAGAGATGAAAAAAGCTTTCGCAGTAGAAGAAGTTGATTGTCAGTGTGCAGAAGGGCAATGCGATTGCCATTTACATCATCATGGAGAATAAGGAGCGAAAAAATTGGAGAATAAATCATTTGCCATAGAAGGTATGACCTGTGCGTCTTGTGCACAGACAGTAGAAAAAGCAGCAAAAAAGGTTCGTGGGGTCACACAGGCTTCCGTAAACCTAGCAACAGAGAAGTTAAGTATAGAGTACGATGAAGCAACTTTTTCGGTAGAAAATCTACAAAAAGCAGTGGATAATTCAGGGTATGAAATGATTGCCCAAGAAGGAACGACGCAAACCTTTGCAATTGAAGGGATGACCTGTGCATCCTGTGCACAGACAATTGAAAAAGCTGTCGGAAAGTTGTCGGGCGTAGATAAAGCTTCAGTCAATTTAGCGACAGAAAAAATGCAAGTTTCTTATAACCCGTCAGCAATTTCAGTATCTGATGTGACTGGTGCTGTATCCAATAGTGGTTATGCAGCCGTATTAGAGACTACGGATACTCAAGATAATTCACGAGCAGAGAAGCGTGAGAAAAAAGAAAAAAGAATGAAGCAACTTTTAAATCGTTTTGGGATATCCATTATATTTACAATCCCTTTATTAATTATATCCATGGGTCATATGGTAGGTATGCCTCTACCAAATATCGTTGACCCAATGATAAATGCATTTAATTTTTCTCTTTTACAACTTATTCTGACCTTGCCGATAATGGTAGTAAGCTGGGAATATTTCCAGAAGGGATTTAAAAGTTTATTTAAAGGTCACCCAAATATGGATTCCCTGATTGCGCTTGGTACGGCGTCTGCATTTGTTTACAGCCTTGCTGCGACAATCGGGACAGGCCTGGGTTACGGCAAATTTTCCGATTTACTTTATTATGAAGTAACTGGAGTTATCTTGGCGCTCCATACATTAGGGCTATTTTTAGAAGAACGCTCAAAGGGGCAAATGTCCTCAGCTATTGAAAAATTAGTTAACTTGGCTCCTAAAACAGCTCGAGTAATACGTAATGGTGTGGAACAAGAGATTACTGTGGACGAAGTCGCTTTAGGAGATGTTATTCGAGTTCGTCCGGGAGAAAGTATGCCTGTAGATGGTGTTGTTGTTGAGGGACGCACTTCAGTCGATGAATCAATGCTGACAGGAGAAAGTATCCCCGTGGAAAAGGAAAGAGGAGACGAGGTTATTGGGGCTAGTATCAATAAAAATGGTTCCATTGATTACCGCGCGACTCGAGTGGGAAGTGATACAACTCTATCTCAAATCATAAAATTAGTAGAAGATGCTCAAGGGTCTAAAGCACCCATTGCTCGAATGGCCGATATCATTACCGGATATTTCGTACCGATTGTTATAGCATTAGCCGTTTTAGCAGGGATTGCTTGGTTAATTGCAGGTCAATCTGGAATATTTGCTTTATCCGTTATCATAACAACCCTTGTCATTGCTTGTCCATGTGCCTTAGGTTTGGCGACTCCAACAAGTATTATGGTTGGAACCGGAAAAGGGGCAGATAATGGTGTGTTGATAAAAAGTGGTGAGGCGTTAGAAACCACTCATAATTTAGACACGATTGTATTTGATAAAACAGGGACCCTGACAGAAGGTAAACCTATCGTGACGGATATTTTGGTAACTTCTCTTATTACTAAAGAAAATCTTTTATATTATGCAGCTTCCGGTGAAACAGGTTCTGAACACCCATTAGGCGAAGCCATCGTACAGAAATCAAAAGAAGAGAACATGACATTAGCTAAACCAGATCATTTTGAAGCGATTCCTGGACACGGGATTCTAGTTGAAATTGAGGGCAAAGATATGTACATTGGAAACCGTAAACTGATGCTAGAGCAAAAGATTGATTTATCAAGCATGGAAAAAGAATCCGATCGTTTAGCAGACGAAGGAAAAACACCGATGTATCTCTCAGTTGATGGAGAACTAGCTGGAATTATCGCAGTAGCTGACACACTCAAGGAAAATAGTATGAAGGCTGTTAAAGAACTTAGAAGACGCGGTGTTGAAGTAATCATGATTACTGGAGATAACAAACGTACAGCCAAAGCGATTGCTAAACAGGTGGGTATTGACCATGTATTAAGTGAAGTATTACCTGAAGATAAAGCAGAAGAAGTCAAAAAACTACAAGAAGCAGGCAAGAAGGTAGCGATGGTTGGAGACGGCATTAACGATGCACCCGCATTAGCTCAAGCAGATATCGGAATTGCAGTTGGGTCAGGTACGGACGTGGCGATAGAATCAGCTGATATTGTCCTAATGCGTAACGATTTAACGGCTGTATTGACTGCGATTGATTTAAGTCATACAACGCTACGAAACATTAAACAAAACTTGTTCTGGGCTTTTGCTTACAACCTTGTAGGTATTCCAGTTGCGATGGGTCTCTTGTATATTTTTGGCGGACCATTGATGAGTCCAATGTTTGCGGCAGTCGCCATGAGTTTCAGTTCGGTGTCGGTCTTGCTCAATGCTTTACGGTTAAGACGATTCAAACCAGCAGTTGTTTAGAAAACACGTAGCTTATCTGGGATTTAAACTTCTTCCTATTCTAATAATAGGAGAAGATAAAAAAATAAAAAGGGGAATAGAATAATGAAAAAAGAAGTATTATTAGATGGCGTAAAATGTGCAGGTTGTGCCAATACAGTGCAAGAAAAATTTTCAGCTATTGAAGGGGTTGAATCTGTAGAGGTTGATTTAGCGACTAAAAAAGCAGTACTTGAAAGTCAAACAGAGATTGATACCGAAACGCTCAATGCTGCTTTAGCAGACACTAACTATTCAGTATTAAGTGCATAAAGTACGAATATCATTTATTCATAGATAGTAGATAGAGATAAAGTATAGAACCCTTTTCATGAGAATTATATGCAGTGTTAGATGAGAGGGTTCTAAAACTTTAAAATCAGTCTCTAATCTATACGAGGAGGAATTAAATATGAGTAATAACGAAAAACATTCATCACATAGTCATCATAATCACGGCGATATGGATCACTCAAAACACAACCATGGTGAAATGGAACATCATGGAGATCATAACCATCAACATCACGAACACGTTGGCCACGGTGATCACGAAGCACATAAACACCATGAACATGACCACAACCATGATCATGGTGGACACGGGCATGGCGGTCACGACCATCATCATCATGGAGATTTCAAGGAAATATTTTTAAAATCATTGCCTATGGGAATTATCATTATGATTTTATCGCCTATGATGGGGATTTCGTTACCATTTCAGTTTACATTTCAGTATTCTGATATATTGGTGGTTCTTCTCTCTACGATTTTGTACATTTATGGAGGTAAACCTTTCTATATGGGGTCAATAGATGAGTTTAAAGAAAAAGCTCCTGGAATGATGGCTCTTGTCACTCTTGGTATCTCTGTATCCTACTTTTACAGTGTTTATGCAGTCATTGCTAAATATGTGACTGGTGAACATGTTATGGAGTTTTTCTTTGAATTTGCTTCTTTAATATTAATCATGTTGTTAGGTCACTGGATTGAGATGAAAGCTGTTGGAGAAGCCGGAGATGCACAAAAAGCATTAGCTGAATTGGTACCGAAAGATGCTCACGTTGTATTGGAAGACGATTCAATTGAAACACGTCCAGTTGCTGACTTGCAAGTAGGCGATTTGATTCGTGTTCAGGCTGGAGAAAATGTTCCAGCAGATGGAATCATTCAGCGCGGCGAATCACGTGTTAACGAAGCACTTTTGACTGGGGAATCGAAACCAATTGAAAAAAATCCCGGAGATGAAGTTATCGGAGGATCAACCAATGGTGACGGAGTCCTCTATGTGGAAATAAAGCAGACGGGCGATAAGTCCTTCATATCTCAGGTTCAGACATTAATCAGTCAAGCTCAAAGCCAACCATCTCGGGCAGAAAATCTTGCACAAAAAGTTGCAGGATGGCTCTTTTATATTGCGATTATTGTAGCGCTTATTGCCCTTGTTATATGGATGATTATCGCTGATGTACCAACGGCAGTTATTTTTACAGTCACCACATTAGTTATTGCTTGTCCGCATGCGCTGGGTCTGGCTATTCCATTGGTGACTGCTCGTAGTACCAGCTTAGGGGCCAGTCGTGGATTATTAGTGAAAGACCGCGAAGCTTTGGAGTTGACTACAAATGCAGATGTTATGGTTTTAGATAAAACGGGAACTTTAACGACTGGTGAGTTTAAAGTACTAGATGTTGAACTCTTTAATGATAAATATACGAAGGATGAAATTGTTGCCTTATTGGCAGGTATCGAAGGCGGATCTAGTCATCCTATCGCTCAGTCAATTATCAGTTACGCAGAACAGCAAGGGATACCTCCAGTAAGTTTTGATTCGATTGAAGTTATTTCTGGCGCTGGTGTAGAAGGTCAAGCTAACGGACATCGTTATCAATTAATCAGTCAAAAAGCATACGGACGTAATCTAGATATGGATATTCCAAAAGGAGCAACCCTCAGTGTCTTAGTAGAAAACGACGAAGCAATCGGTGCTGTAGCTTTAGGGGATGAATTAAAACCAACAAGTAAAGAATTAATACAAGCCCTTAAAAAGAACAACATTCAACCCATTATGGCAACGGGTGACAATGAAAAAGCGGCTCAAGGAGCGGCAGAAATTTTAGGTATTGATTATCTAGCTAATCAATCTCCTCAAGACAAATATGAATTAGTTGAAAAACTTAAAGCAGAAGGAAAGAAAGTTATCATGGTCGGTGACGGGGTCAACGATGCACCTTCTCTTGCATTAGCAGACGTTGGTATAGCTGTTGGTGCCGGAACTCAAGTAGCATTGGATTCAGCCGATGTCATCTTGACACAGTCAGACCCTGGCGACATTGAATCCTTTATCGAGTTGGCTCAGAAGACCACACGTAAGATGAAAGAAAATCTTGTTTGGGGAGCAGGGTATAACTTTATCGCGATCCCAATAGCTGCAGGAATACTAGCACCAATTGGCATAACATTAAGTCCAGCAGTCGGTGCCGTCTTGATGTCACTTTCGACTGTAATTGTTGCCATCAATGCTATGACATTGAAATTAGAGCCAAAATAAACAGTTATTTGGCACATGAAATAATTGAATGACCTTATCGTGTAACAAAATACAAATGCGGAGGATTTATAGAAATGGACAAAAATATAGCAAATGACATAAATGGGAAATTAAATTTTTTACTGGAAGACCATGGTGTAACATTTGATGATTCTAATATGGCTTTAGACTCTTTAGATATTTTTCACGAAAAAGCAGACGCTTTGTTAGTCGCGCATAACTGTGAGATACCAGAAGCAGCGCATGATATTACTGGCTTGCAGCCGAAATTGAATATGCTGATTCAAGGGCATGGAGCGGAATTTGATGATTCGAATTTAGATCCCAATAGTATAGATACTGTCCTTCAAAAACTTGAGATTCTACAAGATGAACATGGTGCATAAAAGAAAAAGAGTCGCTATCTTAACGGATAGTGATTTTTTTTTCGAATGTTTAAATGAATTTGACAATCCCACAGCTAAAGCAGTGGGATTCTTAAGTGCTTTGTCGAACGCAGGCCATTTCTGTTTTGTTCAAGCCTTAAGTTTAAGGGTGTGCCATCACCCCTCCCATGGCAGAGCCTATAGCTCCATGGGCACTCATACTGTGACCATATGAGTTAGGTTGTTTGGGCGATATT
>NZ_FNFK01000099.1 GCF_900101165.1 Alkalibacterium thalassium
GTTTGTCAAGGGCAAATGCGGCTCCGATTGGTATAGTCAGTGGGCCTTCACCACCTTTAATTTTTAGTTTTCATAAAAAATTTGACAGTTCCTAATAAAAACCTATTATCGCCTTTTCTTCATTTTTTTCAAATCTTTACCTTTTTTAATAGGTTCGATTAGCTTTAACTATAAGATTACCGTATATTAAATCTAATTTTAAAATCAGGGGAGATTTTATTATAACACCACTATATGCATTTACTATTATTATGGTTGTTATCGAAATAGGTGATATGATCGCAGTTAAAACAAAAAGTATTATTTCAATGCTTTTTGCTGTATCCATAGTGGCATTAACACTAGTTGTATTAAGTTCACTAGCCTAAGTAACACCAGAGCTATTATTAAATTGATTACCTACAAGTGTTATCTCACTGGCACACGCAGCAATCTTTATTATCATCTTATCTTTAATTGTTGGACGTATTCTCAAAGAATCAATTTGGATGTCCATAGGGATAGGAATCTCAGCTCTATTAGGATTCCACTGTACTGTCAATGTTCCAACTGAAGTCGCTAACTCAGTTGGTGATAACGACTAAGAAGTCAGTGTGATATTAGTGTTATTCAACCGAAAATACTCGTTGCTGGATTTATTATGATATCTATTGCCTCTGTAGTCCTAGCGGGTATATTAGCATCATTTTTAGTAACGTTTTAGTATAAATATATGAGTAATAAGCAGCACATTTCATTAAATAAAATGTGCTGTTTTTTATTAAAATACTATCATATATCAATTGTACATGACTGCTCAAACAATCGTTTAAACATTGATAATAATTAAAAAACTTGATACGCAATTTTTTTATTGAGTTATCAAGTTTGAACTATATCCTTAAGGTATTTAAGAGCTGATTATATTTATTAAAAAAATAATACCAGATATCGCGTTGATAAGGTAATTTTATCTGATAAAATTCACTTGTTTTATTCAGTTGGTTAAAAACTTTGAACTAGTCACTAACAGTTTCTGTTAATTTAGTAGACTTTTTAAAATAGTGTGCTGATATACTTTTACCTGAAATTTATTTTCTATTGAATGTCTAAAGTCATTACACTACAAATCAATGAACGATACTTTAAAATATAAAATCATTTACTTGACTGAATAATACCACAAGGAAATGATTCTGTATCAATAGTACTATTGACTATGATTCTTTAAAAGTAATCTAACGATAAACTTAATCAACCTATTTTGGTACAAAGGATTTTAAACTACAGATTAAGAGTCCACTCTTCATTGAATAATTTAGGATCCATTACTTTCACATGATCTGAAACACTTACATCATATGGTAAGAGCTCTAAAATATCTTTTTGAATATTCACACCTGGCGCCACTTCAACTAATTGGAGGCCAATTCCTGGTAAAATATCAAAGATCGCTCTTTCAGTAATAATTTTAATTTCTTTTCCTCGCTTCAATTCTTGTTGTGCGTTATAAGTAACAAATTCCACTTGCTTAACAAATTTTATCGGCTTCCCTTCTTGAATAATATGGAGTTGATTATCTTTAATGGATAATTCAACACCCACTGTAAAGGTTCCAACAAAAATCACTTTTTTGGCACCATAAGCAATGTCCATCATCCCACCAGGACCGATCAAACGATTGCCTAACTTGGTGGTATTCATATGTCCGACTTGATCAAATTGACCAAAGCCTAAGATTGCCAAATCTAATCCCCCACCAACATACAAAGAGAACATATCTCGTGTGCGAAGGACAGCGTCAGCATTCAAACTCGTTCCATATCTTAAATCAGAGGTAGGTAATCCGCCAATGGTACCTAAGTCTGTACTCAAGTGAATATCATCAATCACTCCAGCTTGTGAGAAGATATTAGATACTTTTGATGCGAGGCCGTAGCCAACATTAATAATATCATTCTGATTAATCTCAAGTGCAATTCTTCTAGCCATAACTTTCAATGGTGAAAATTCAAACTGGTCATGTTCGCTTAAGTCTACTCTCACTTCATTAGATAACATTGGTTGATAATAATCATTGACCATTTGAAAATGATACTTTTGCTCAGCAACGACAACGTAGTCAACTAAGGCTTTAGGAATTACAACTTCTTTAGGTGATAAGCTGTGAGATTCGACAATCTCTTTAACCTGAACGATTACCAGCCCTCCATTATTATGCGCTGCCGTTGCTAAGTCCAATATTTCTAGGTGATTAGGTTCCTGTTGAATACTAATATTACCATTCTCATCAGCAAAAGTTGCTTTTATAAACGCCACATCGATATGCCAAGGCTTATAGCGGATCCATTCTTCACCATCTAAAGTAACTATTTCAGAAATAGCTTCTGTAGTTACACTATTCATTGCACCACCAGTTTGTCTTGGGTCAATGAAAGTATTTAGCCCTACCTTTGTGAAGACACCTGACTGCTCACGAGCTGAATCTTGATAAAGTTCACCTATAATCCCTTGGGGGACGAAGTAAAATTCATAGTCATTATTTAAAGCTGCTTCCCCAGCATTTTTTGATCCTAAAATATGAGAACCATAAAAACGTTTAAGCATACCTGGGTGAAGGAATAAGTCAACGCCAGAATCTGGTGAGTTGGTTCCAATCCCAGCAGTTGTAGAGAAGGTAATTGATTTTGGATGTTTGTGTTCTTTATAATACTCACTTAAACCATACATCAGCTGATTTGGGGTCCCCCCAAACCCAAAACTTGTTGTAGCAATATGAGCACCATCTGGAATGGCACTCATTGCTTCTTGACATGTTTTAATTTTTGATTCCAACGTTTAAATTCCTTTCAGTTACTTCATTAAAAGCGTAGACATACGTTTGCTGGCTTCTGTATATGATTCAACCAATGAATTAAAGATTGATTCAACCGATTCAACACTGTTAATACGACCAACACCCATTCCCACGCTTAACTGAGCATTTTGATAGTTACCTTTTCGTATCTCTTCAATATTACGTTTACCTGAAATGACTGGGAGTAATTCTTGAAGAGAAGCACCTTCTTTTTCCATTTTGATAATTTTCTGTGCATATTCATTGTTCGCTACTCGCATAGCATTACGGATGGATTTCATAGTTAAGACTGTTCCATTCGTTGGAATCGACTGAATTGCCTGTTCCCAATGATCGGCGTCGTTGCACTCTTTACTTGCTAAAAATCGCGTCCCCATTAACACACCATCTACACCTAAAGACATGGCAGAAAAAATATCTCTTCCATCAACCATACCACCAGCTGCTACAACTGGTACATCCAGTGCATCTACAGCTTCAGCCCATAAGACGTGTCCTGAAATTAAATCTACACCTGGATGACCACCACCTTCAGCTCCGACAAACGAGATAATATCTGCACCGTCTTTTTGAGCTGCTAGACCGTGTCTAACACTCGTCACTTTATGGATCACAATAATACCAGCATCTTTTAATGGTGTAATATACTTCTCTGGTCTCTGACCAGATGTTTCGACGATTTTAACGCCTTCATCAATTAAAACATCAATGTAGTCATAGATAACTTCCGGGATTATTACTTCTGGGACTAATGATATATTAAAACCAAATGGCTTATCTGTTAACTCCTTCATATGATGAATTTCTGCTCTTAATTTTTCTTTCGTATCAAATGCCATAGCCGGTACAATACCTAAACCACCAGCATTTGACACAGCTGCTGCTAAAGGAGCTAAAGATATATATTGCATAGCCCCTTGAATGATAGGATACTGAATACCAAGCATTTCAGTTACTTTAGTTTTCATCTTTATAATTCATTCCTTTCGCTTCGCTCAAGGCACAACACGAGATGAAAAACGTGTAACGCCGTTGGCGTTTGGTGTATACTCTACT
>NZ_FNFK01000077.1 GCF_900101165.1 Alkalibacterium thalassium
CCATATCTTTAAAATAGCGGCGTGCCCGAAGTGGTACGAAGGGACCGCGTCAGAGGCAGACCGAATAGGTTGCCGTTCTAATTCTATGGCAATTGGCTGATGACGTGCTTTCTTTTCTTCAGTCAACTGTTTGGCTTTCTTTTTCAGCTCTTCAATAATCTGAGGGTCTTCAGCGATCATCTTTTCGTAATTTCCCAGCGTTTCAATGACAACCGTTTTCTTTTTCTTTGTTTTGGGAATACGGTGTTGTTCAACGAACTGAATCACACGCGCAGAGCCTTTTCCAGTAATCGCCACATACATTCCCGATGCCTCGCTCTCTATAAGGATCTTTTCTTTAGTATATCATAAACGTACATAAGTGGACAACAAAAAGACAGAAAAAACGTTGATTAATTTGATAAAATCAACGTTTCTTTGCTTATTTTTCAGTTGTAGGTGCGAAACTCAGGAGTTTTAATGAGTATTGCGGACAGATTGAGCCACCAATGCGGAGTTTAGAGCCATTGAGTGCGGGAAAGTGAGCCACTAAGTGCGGAGAAAAAAGCCACTGACATGGTAATGGCAGTGGCTAATCGATTTAAGTGGTAGTTAGCGATCTTCTTCGAGTCCTATCGAATAGACTTCAAGCCATGTCTTTCCCGCATAGACACCTCACCATCGATTAAAATACTGTAGGAATCGTGGACAATACGGTCTAGAATGGCGTCAGCTACGAGCGCTTCTCCTAATTTTTCATACCATCCCTCAGGAGCGGTTTGTGAACAAAAGATAGTAGACGATGTCTTCAACCGGGATTCGATTATCTCAAACAGCGTTAAGGTATGTTCTTCCGGTAGAGTGGTCAATAACCACTCATCAATAATGAGTAAATCTACTTTCTTATATTTCTTAATCAATCGACGAAAACTTCCGTCTGCTTCATTTCTTGCTGAAATGAATTCATCTAATAATTCGGGTAATCGAACATACTTTACTTTATAGTGTTGTCGACAGGCTTGAATGCCGAAGGCATTGGATAACCATGTTTTGCCGTTACCAGATGCGCCCATTAGTATAATGTTTAAATGCTTTTCAATGTAATTTCCTGTAGCCAATTCCAAAATAAGATGTTTATCTAGATGTCGATCAGGATGATACTCAATGTCTTCAATAGCTGCCGATGGTTCACTAAATTGGGCTTGGTTAATCAAGCGCTGTAGTTTATTTGACTGTCGACGAGAATACTCGCGATCGACGAGTAAATTGAACCGTTCTTCAAATGTCATCCCTTGATAATCAGAATGATTCCATTGTTCTTTATATGAATCTGCCATGCCACTCATTTTCATCTCTGTTAACTTTCGCAAGGTTTCTTCGTTTCTCATTTTCGGTTTCCTCCAAAGTAGTTCGCGCCCCGCACAAACCCATAGTTTTCATTCGTTGTCATCTTCGTCACTGAGCCATTTTCTTTTGCTTGTTCACGTTTCTTATTTCTGATGAGGATGGTTTTATATACACTAACCGTCGGTTTAGAAGAGGCAAGGAGTAGATTGTGAGCAGCGAAATCCATGTCCTCTTTTGAATATCTTTTTTCTAAGTTTCTTAAGCTCATCAATTGATTAAGTGCCTTTTTTTCTGAACTACTGTGTAGTAATCTCTCTACAAATGCTTCCATATGTGGTCCAATTGTTTGTGCCCATTCTCGATTATTGTCCGGTGTGTGCTCTAAATACAAACGATGATTATCGGGCATGTGTTCTGTCAAAGTAGAATACTGCCCGGTTTCTCCGTATAATCGTTTATGGGATGCAATGCGAGATTCTTTGAAGTATACTTCAATTAAATCCTTTGATAGACGCACATCGACGTCACTTTGGATGTACTCGTAAGGAGTGGAGTAATACATGCGTTCAATTTGAATGTGGTAATTGGATTGAACCTTAGCGTGTCTCCATTCCGACAATCTGTATCGCGTTTGACGTAAGGGGTGAAGGTAGGATTTTTCCTCTTCGTCAAACGCTTTTTTTCTTGAGCCTGGACGCTTTTGAAACGCTTCTTGATTCAGTTCATTGAGTTTCTTCCAGATTTGTTGATTCAAATCATGAAGGTCAAAACATTGATAGTGACGTAAGGCAGCTATAATTTGTCTAGAAATGAACCCTACGGTTCCTTCAACACTGGCTTTATCTTTTTTATCCTGAACTCAGGATAAAAAAGATTATCCCGATGTTTTCATTATCCCGAACTTGATGTCCTAAATAATCAGTCATTAGCATTTAAGGAGACATATTCAGGATAATAGTTGCGCATTTTTTTCAATCGTTCCATAATCAAATTAGAATTACCCAATTTTATTTATGGAGGCGAAGTATAATGAAAGTCACCCTATTGACGGAGCTAATTGTTCAGGCAGAGGAAGCGATAAAGCCTATCCAGCATAGCTCTTCTACAGTCTACCAATATGGTTTAGCTTGGAATGAATTGGTTCTATTTTTCGAGTTGCATAACTGTTCCTACTTTTCGGGGGACTTAGCTCATCAATTTGTTCAAGAATCAAAAGAAGATTATGACAAAGGTCTAATCAAGGAATGGCGCTACAAACTGAGACGACGTTCAGTACACATACTGTTGGAAGTCTATGAAACAGGAAATTACAGCTGGAAGGTTCAATCTAGGGACGCCGATGGCGCCCTTTCAAATGAAATGAAGCAGTTATGTATTGACTATTCAAACTCACTTATTCAGTTTGGAAAAGGTAAAGGGACTCGAAGGTTATACCAAACTATTGCAAGACAATTTTTATACTATGTACAAAAAGAATTAAATAAAGACATACTCGGGTTAACGTTTAATGACGTCAGAACATTTATTCCATTTATCTCCAATAATTACCAAGCTACCAGTATGCGTAGTGTACTATCTGGCCTTCGTTCTTTTTTAAGATTCCTCTATAAAGCAGAGTTATCGAAGAAAGAATTGGTCTTGGCAGTTCCCAGCAGTGGATCCAGAAAAAAGACGGTAGTCCCAACGATAACTGATCACGAAGAACATCAATTACTGCAGTCTATAAATCGCTCTACTTTTCTCGGTAAACGTAATTATGCAATGATTCTTATAGCGTTACGAACAGGTCTCAGAAGTAGTGACATCATCAGTTTAAGATTATCTAATATAGAATGGCGTAATAAGACAATCAGTATTGTTCAACAAAAAAATCGTAAGCCATTAATTCTTCCCCTCCTCCCAGACGTAGGCAATGCACTATCTGATTATCTATTAAATGCAAGACCCGAGAGTGGTCTTCCTTATGTATTTCTTCGATTTCAGTCACCTCATACAAAACTATCCCGATCTGCCTGTTACTCTATCAGCCGTAGTGTTATGAAAAAAGCAAGTCTACGGCAATCAGATGATCAGAGGAAAGGATTTCATATCTTCCGTCATTCTTTAGCTGCAAAAATGCTTTCCCAACACATCCCTCTTCCAGTAATATCTAACTCATTAGGCCATGAGTCCATATCTTCCAGCAAAGTATACCTGTCTACAGATAAAAAGCACTTAAAAGCCTGCGCACTCAGCTTTAAAGGAATAGAAGTGACACAAGGTGAGTTATTATGACCAAACTATGCAGGAGTCACTTCAAAATCTATATAGAAGGTTTGATTGAACAAAAGCAATCACTGGGTTACCCTTATGTCAGTTCAGGAAGGATTTTGTATAATTTTGATAATTATTGCTTAAAAAACTTTCCTAATGAGCATACACTTACTTCTGAAATTGTCATGAGTTGGGCATCCATAAGAGAAAACGAACATCAAAACGGGCTTTTACGAAGAATTACACCTATACGTCAGCTTGCAAAATATATGAATAGTATCGGTATCGAATCATATATTTTGCCATCGAACATACCAAAAAAACAAATACGGTATGTACCTCACATATTTACAACTCTTGAACTATCAGAATTCTTCAACGCAATAGATAACTGTCATATCAGCCCATCTAGTCCAGGTCGACATTTAGTTATACCCGTATTATTTAGACTTCTTTACTGTTCCGGCCTACGGTCGTCGGAAGCACGACTGTTGCATGTATCGGATGTGACTATCAAAACAGGATCGGTATTCATTAGAGAATCGAAAGGACATAAGGATAGAATCATTTATCTATCTGATGATATGATCCGTTTATGTAAACAGTACAATGAAAAAATCGAATTACTCTATCCAGATAGAAAGGCTTTTTTTCCTAATCAAAAAGGAAGCTTCTATGGTAAATCAATGATTATTTACTGGTTTCATTTATTTTGGGATGATCTTATTATAGATAGGAGTTATACAGGTAATTCTGCACGTGTTCATGATTTCCGTCATACATTCGCTGTCAATCGCTTAAATGAATGGGTTCGAGAAGAGAAAGATATAAATGCATATTTACCTTACCTCAGTATGTACATGGGTCATGCAAATCAGGCAGATACAGATTATTACCTTCATCTAGTTCCTGAGTTTTTTCCTGTTTTTCGAGATAAGTCCACTAATATATCTGAGCACCTCCTTCCGGAGGTGGATTATGAATAAACCAATAGAAGATACTTTTTTCAAGTATATACGTAGCTTTCTTACAGTATATCTTCCTAAAAATAAGTGTTATAGCTTTAATACAATCAAAGCTTATCGTGACACGCTAAATCTCTTACGGCTTTTTCTGCTTGATGAAAAAGGGATTCCTTTCACGAAAATAACCTTTGATATGATTAATCATAAGCAAGTATATGAATTTCTAGAATGGCTTCAAATATCGAGAAAGTGCAGTGTTTCAACCAGAAACCAGCGGTTAGCTGCCTTAAAATCATTTCTGCACTATTGTTCGATTGAAGAACCCTCCCTTACGTCAATATATCTGGATATACAAACTATCACAGCACTTCGTGAAACAAAAAAAGGAATATCCTATATGTCTCAAAATGCTTTGAAATCAATTTTAGCTCAACCAAATGTAAAAAATAAACACGAAATGCGGAATCGCTTCTTTATGATTTTACTATATGATTCTGGTGGACGTGTACAAGAAATTCTTAATATAAAATTGCGTGATATCACTCTAGATTTTGATATACCTTGTATTTATCTTACTGGAAAAGGAGATAAAATGAGGGCGATTCCACTAATGGAAAAAACCGTTCTTCATTTAAACGAATATTTGAAAGTATTCCATCCAATGGGTTTGAAAATAACTGAAGATTATTTGTTTTACACGGTCATTAAAGGGAAAAAAGGAGCCATGTCTCCCGATAATGTTTCTGTATTCATCAAAAAATATGCAAAGCAAGCAAGAATCTCCTGCCCGGAAGTTCCTGAAAATGTTCATGCCCATTTATTTAGACATAGCAGGGCCATGCATTTATATCAATCAGGCATTCCTCTTTCCTATATAAAAGACTTTCTTGGACATGTAAGTTCTACAACAACAAGCATTTATGCCTCTGCAGATACTACTATGATTAGAAATGCATTGGAAAAAGCAGCTAACATGAATGAAGGTTCTAGTGAAGAGGTGGCTGTTTGGGAAGATGATGAAGAAATGATTCTAAAACTCTGCGGCTTGAAGTAATAAAACTATAAAGTTCATGGTTATCACGAAGAAGTATAGTAAAAGGCAGTTAGTATCAGCTGTGACTGCCTTTTTTCAGGATAATAAAAACTTCGGGATAATCTTTTGGACTCCGCACTCTACCTGGAACGATAACCGTTTGATAGTAATCAGCTAATTCACGATAAGCTTCATTAAGAATCGGTTCGCCACGTAGTGCTTTTGATACACCCGTTTTCAAATTATCTGGAACCAAGGTTTCGGGTACGCCACCAAAATACTCAAAAGCATGGATATGACCGGTTAACCAGTTCGCCGATTTCATATCTAAAAAACCTTCTACATAACTGTACTGACTGTAGGGAAACGTAGCGACAAAGATATACACCGTCAGCTGTTCGCCATTCCCACGATCAGTAATCGACAATGTTGACCCGGCCCAATCAATCTCGAGTACTTCTCCTGGTTTTCGCCGGATAGGCATGGTTGCTTTGTATTTCTTTGCGTACTTTCCATAGTTCTCGGCAAATGTCCGATAAGCATAGGGGACTTTTCCACCATCCCGTGCCCGCTGATCATACTCCATATGGAGTAACTTTAGGGTAACGTTCTTCTTCTGTAATTCCTTATGAACCGTTTCCCAATCAGGTGGGAAAAACCCTTTTTCTATGGCTAGTTTCTCAGGAAAGAGAAATTCTTCAAGCCAGCGATTACTCATCTCATCAGTCAAGCTGTCTATCCCTAGCTTCTCAGCTTGCTTGATGACATCTGATACGGTATTCCTAGAGCTTCCAACACTCGTACTAATCGTACGCTGAGATACATGATTAAAATGTAACTCAAGAATCTTACGATACTGAATCATAAAAAACCTCCTGTAATTGATGTCATGCCCGTAGGCATGCACTATCATTATACAGAAGGCTTATTCGATTTAGCTATTATCTTCCAGTGGCTCTCTCCGCCGCAATGGGTGGTCCTGTACTCCGCATTTGGTGGCTCTAAACTCCGCACACGTGGCTCTATTCATCCGCAATATTCATTTAACTCAGAAATAATTCAGAAATAATATAGTAGACCTAAGGGGCTGGGAAAAAACCAGCTCTTAACAAACAAAAAGAACAATGAAAACCGTCGGTTTTAGATGGTCTTCATTGTTCTTTTGTATTTTTTCTGAAGATGTAGAAGTACATCCTCCTTTTCTTCGGAGTTCGAGGATCAGTTTCGTTAAATTCATGCTCATAAGCATCAAGCCAATGTCATTATGCACGGCTTGATTCCCTCTGACATGAACGCGGCGCATGCCAAAGACACCTTTCATCCGACCGAAAACAGTTTCTACGTCAATCTTTCGCTGGGCATAGATCCGTCTTCCATAATCGCTCTCCAGGTGTGCTTTCGCTTGATGTTTAAAGTAT
>NZ_FNFK01000079.1 GCF_900101165.1 Alkalibacterium thalassium
AGTCATTAGATGGCGAAGTTCCTGTGAGGATTCCATTCGTCCATGATGATGCAAAAACAATGCCCGACAAGTGGATCCGTTTATTATCTTTCGGGAACAGTGTTCTACAGTACACGGACTAATACTGTAGAAGTGATTTTACATATCTCGAAAAACTTCAAAAAAACGAAGTTTTTTAAACATGCCTTCTTATACTTCTCGTTGCTTTACTGGATCTGTTATAAAGCTGTTTAATCCAGACAAGGATTGGATTATATTACCTTCATCGACAGAAATCATCATACGAGCAACGAGAAATTTGGGAAACATAATTTTTCATAGATTATTGGGAGTTACCACATGTGTTCATCAATTATAGCATATAGACTAGCCCTTTCAAACATAAGCGGTTTCAACTCTCTATGTGTTAATGATTGAACTTCTTCTATAAGAAGGTTAAAGTTATAAGAGAGATGATACCTTAACAATAGGAGGTCATTATTATGATAACCCTGTTAAACCGGCTATATCAAAAATCGCTTCATCTTACATCTTTTTTTCTAAGCTGGAAAGACCCAGAGCTGCTTAAAGGACCTGGATCCGTTCATTCCTTGCCAGACATCATTCGCTCTCACAGCTGTCAGCGTGTACTGATTTTAACGGACTCTGGGATTACCCGTGCTGGAGTATTGAACAAGCTCAAAACTTGCCTGGACCAGTCAGACATCAGTTACACTATTTTTAGTGATATCGAAGCTAATCCGAGCATTCGTACCATTGAAAGAGCAGCTGTCAGATACAACAGCTTTCATTCAGATTGCATAGTGGCGGTTGGGGGTGGGTCAGTGCTTGATGCTTCAAAAGCGGCATCTATTATTATAGGAAAACCTCAAAAATCACTTAAATCATTTAAGGGGCTGCTTAAAATCAGACATGCTCTTCCTCCTCTTATCGCTGTACCGACAACCGCTGGTACTGGAAGCGAGGCGACTGCAGCTGCGGTTGTGTCAGACCCGGAGAAAAAGGAAAAGTTCACGATTATGGACCCCTCTCTGATTCCGGATTACGCTGTTCTTGATCCAGTCCTTCTTAAAAGTCTTCCGCCACAGCTCACTGCAGAAACAGGGATGGATGCCTTGACTCATGCTGTCGAAGCCTATATCGGTCGAAGCAACACATCAGCAACTAGACGGTTGAGTGAAGAAGCGATTCTTCTCATCCACTCCAACTTGCTTCAATCTTATAATAACGGGTCAGACTTGACCGCAAGAGAAAATATGCTGATGGCATCCTATAAAGCCGGACAAGCTTTTACACGAGCGTATGTCGGAAACATCCATGCCATTTCTCATGCCCTAACGGCTTTCTACGGCGCTCCTCATGGTCGGACGAATGCCATGCTGCTGCCAGTCGTTCTAAGATATTACGGATCTGCTGTTCAGCCTGATCTTTCAAGACTATCTGACAAGCTTGGACTGACTGAAAGTTCAGCATCAGAGAAAGAGAAAGCAGAAGCATTCATTAGTTGGATAGAAAAACTAAATCAGAAGATGACTATTCCGGACAAACTGGATAGGGTCCAGAAGAAAGATTATCTCCCTCTTTCCCGGCATGCCATCAAGGAAGCTAATCCGTTATATCCGGTCCCGGTAATGTTCACTTCAGACGATTTCACAGCTATTTTAGACCTCATATCAAACTAAAACGCATTAAGAAAGGATTTTTACCATGAGTATTGAAACCATTGCAAAAAAACAGAGAAATTACTTTTATCAGGGAGAGACTTTATCTGTAGACTTTCGAAAAAAACAGCTGATGAAGCTGAAGAAAACGCTCATCGCTCATCAGGATGACATAGTCGAGGCTGTCCACAAGGATTTCGGCAAGTCATCCTTCGAGACTTATGTCACTGAAATTCAAGTCGTCTATGATGAGATAAACTATATGCTTAAGAATCTGAAGAAACTGGCGAAACCCCAGAAAGTTCGTACGCCTCTGTTGCATTTTTATTCAAAAAGTAAAATTATGCATGACCCATTGGGAACCGTTCTGATCATTTCTCCGTGGAACTACCCTCTTGCACTAGCACTGACCCCACTTGCAGGCGCCATTGCGGCTGGAAACTGTGCGGTCATCAAGCCCTCAGAGGTGAGTTCTCATACCTCTGCGCTGATCAGTAAGATAATTACTGAAAATTTTGACGAACAGTATCTAACTGTATACGAAGGGGAAGCGGACACGACCCAGACCTTATTAAAACAGGGATTCGATCATTGTTTCTTTACTGGAAGCACTGAAGTAGGCAAAAAAATCATGCAGACTGCCAGTAAGACACTTACTCCAGTCACTCTTGAATTGGGTGGAAAAAGCCCCTGTGTCGTGACGGAGGATGCAGACATTGTGAAGGCTGCCTGTCGTATCGTATGGGGTAAGTTTGTCAATGCAGGACAGACGTGTATTGCTCCTGATTTCGTCCTGGTGCACGAATCTGTTAAACATAGACTGATCCTTCTGATCCAAGAGGTCCTCAGACGCTTCTACGGAGAACAGCCTTTAGAAAATGATGACTATGCTCGTATTATTACTGAAAAACACTTTGATCGACTTGTTGGGCTTATGGATAATGAATCTATTCTTCATGGAGGAGAATACAGCAGAGACACCCTATCTATTGCCCCTACATTGGTTGACGATCCAGACTGGGACAGTCAGATTATGACGGAGGAAATTTTCGGGCCGCTTCTACCGATTATTGGGTATGACTCAATCGTCGATACAGTCCATACTCTCCAGGACCGTCCTAAACCACTGGCTTTCTATCTTTTTACTGAATCTGAGGTTTATAAGGAGTTCGTTATGGGATCTCTGTCATTTGGCGGAGGTTGCATCAATGATACACTGATTCACTTCGCCAATCTTAATATGCCGTTCGGCGGAGTCGGCCATAGCGGTATGGGGAATTACCATGGAAAATATAGTTTCGATACATTTACCCATTCTAAAAGCGTGACTGAAAAGACAACACTGTTCGATATTCCTCTACGGTACCCTCCATACAGTAGTAAGGTGCTGGACTGGCTTAAAAAGATGATGTAATTTTTTCAATTAAATAGTATATAGGCGTGGCCGCTAATGGTCACGCCTGTTTGTTATAATGCTACGGATTAAATAATTAATGTTTATCGTTAATTTATTGTTGACAGTCATTAGTTTCAACGAGTATGATATAGCCATCAAAGAAAAAAGTGGTTTCCAAATATGAATATCAAAAAGTTTCAGTTCATCTGTCGTTTTACATCTGTGATATTTAAAGTACTAGCCGGAATGTTTATTTTTATAATAGTAGTCGGCCTTTATGTTACTCTTTTCAGAGCTAATGGTTCATTACAATTTGAACCTGCCGGCTTTACCTTTTTTCAATTTCAAAGAAATCCTATTACCGATGAGGTATTGGAGCGTGCTGCTTTATTTGCTGTTCCAATATTCTCGCTTATCCATGTTTATGTATTACTGAAAGGAAGTCAGCTTTTCGACAACCTCTATGAAGGATATACACCCTTCTCTCCAGATGAACTTAAAGAAGATAAGTTATATCATGATCGGATTTGATGCTGTCACCCCTATCATCTATTCCGGTTTAGTAACTCTTCTTGCAGAAGATGCAAGCTACTTCTTCTTCTCTCTAAGCAGTTACTTTGTGATCGGACTGATCCTCTACGTTGCTGCTGAAATATTTAATTATGGCATCGAACTACAGACACTATTAGACGAGACAATTTAAAGGAGGAGTTATCCCATGACAATTATAGTTAGATTGGACCGAGTTATGGCTGACCGGAAAATACTCCTTAAAGATCTGGCAGAAGAAGTCGGTATCTCCAACGTGAATTTATCCAAGCTGAAGACAGGAAAGGCTGCAGCTATCCGTTTTTCGACTCTAGAAGCACTATGCAAAGCGCTAAACTGTCAGCCCGGAGATATCCTGGAATATGAAGGTGATGAATGACCACCTGGAAAAGATTATAATATCTGGTATACTATAGATAAATAAGGATTGTGACTAGTTCGACTAGGCAAAACCTGAATAACTGACCGACGAGACGAGTGTCTTAAGCGGTGGTTATTCAGGTTTTAATTTTTAATTTGACTGCTTAACAATTAATATCATTCCGAAGTCAGGAGGAAAAGAAATGAACAGACACTATATTTTTTTAGATGTAGACGGGACGCTGGTCTCTTACGAAAATGAATTGCCCGAAAGTGCTGTTACAGCTATTAAACAAGCTCAGAAAAATGGTCATAAAGTGTACACTGTCACTGGACGAAGTAAAGCTGAAATGTACGAGGACATTCTATCAATTGGTTTCGACGGTTATATTGGCGGGAACGGGAGCTATATCGAAAGTGATGGGGAAATCATTTCTGAACGCAGCCTTTCTTACGAAGATTGCAAAAACATTGTCGACTGGCTTCGTGATAAAGGTCTTGAATTTTATCTCGAAAGCAATGAAGGATTGTATGGGAGCGAATATTTTGCGGAACGCGCACAGAAACCACTTCAAGTCTACACGGCCCGTAAAGGAAATGAAGATGCCGATAAAATCACTGTAAAAGACGCTTTCCCAGATATGATATTTGGTGAAAATTTATACCGCGAAAAAATAAATAAAATTAGTTTCGTGTTGAATGATTACAGTGATTATCTGGAAGCTAGAGAAGTGTTTAGTGACTTTAAAGTAGGAACCTGGGGTGGTGCAGGAGAAACGGCTTTGTTCGGAGATGTTGCCTTGGATAATATCGATAAACAGACAGCTTTAGACCTTCTGATGACTTATCTGAATGAATCTGATAAACACACTATTGCTTTCGGAGATGCCAAAGTAGACATCCCGATGCTCGAATATTGCACAACGGGTGTGGCTATGGGCAATGGCGGAACGGAAATTAAAGAAATAGCTGATTATGTTACCAATGACGTAATGAGCGATGGGTTATATAACGCCTTCAAGTACTTTGGACTGATTTAGGATAGTTTGCTCTTAACCTAAACTTAGGACTACTTAACATTAGCATCCATATTGGTTGGACCTGTTAGTAATTTTTGTATAGTCAATATGAATAAGCAGTAGCTGAGATAACGATAGATTTATTGGCATCAGCTACTGCTTATCATTATGAAAAGGGGTAAGTGATTTCAAGTTACTTTATTCACCATTATATCAAGCTACGATGTGATACATAGCTTTCTAATTTAAATTATTGCTATATGGTAACATACAAAGG
This sequence comes from Alkalibacterium thalassium, assembly GCF_900101165.1. Classification (GTDB taxonomy): domain Bacteria; phylum Bacillota; class Bacilli; order Lactobacillales; family Carnobacteriaceae_A; genus Alkalibacterium; species Alkalibacterium indicireducens. The sequence continues at coordinate 5,263 of NZ_FNFK01000079.1, forward strand.
ACCCTAAAAGGTTAGAATACTCTCTTAACCTTTGAGGGCCAGCATTTTAAAATTACCTTAAAATAAATTACTTGGCAGTTTGTCCTCTAAATTCTTAAGTCATCTGTATATGTCGGGCCTCCATCTATTATTCTGCTTCCCATGATTCGAAGCGGTACACAGCGCCGTATTGTTCTATAATACCCATAAAGACTGCTTCGCCTTCTTCCGGGACAGTAATGGACACTGGCATCATTGTACCATCTCTTAAGACACCAAACTCTTCCTCAGGTAAAGATATAGATTGATTTTCAAAGACAGTTTCACCGTTTTCGTCTTCTAATGTAAAGCCAAATTCTATATTTTGAAAGTCTTCTCCTGTTCTATTCATCAGTAGGAAAATCCCTTTCCAGTCTTCTCCATTCCCATCTTGTTCAGCTACTCCGGCCCAGAAAATAGAAATATCGTTATCTATAGATTCCATTGCAGCAAGATCAACAATTTGCTCAACATGTATCAGGGCTGTACTTATATCTCCCTGATCTATGTTATCAGGTAACACATACTCAAGTTCTGGAGCACTTTCTTCCCATTGTCCCTCTCTATTTTCTTCATTAGCCTGTGCCATAATATACTCTGGACGATAACCAACCTCAAAACCTTCAGGATCTCTAGAGTCTGGATTTTCACCTGGAACATCAAACATAACATCACTAATATAAGTAGTTTCTTGACGGGAGTCACTCAGTTCTTCCACACTTTCCAATTGATTTATATCCAGCTCAACATATACAGGCATAACTGTATCGGGTTCAAGTATACCGAAGTGTTCTTGATCCAAATATATAGATTTATTATCAAAGAGCACGTCATCTTCTGTAGCAACGGAAAGGGTAATGCCGATATTAGTCATAGCTTCTTCTGTTCGGTTAGATAAAAGAAAGACACCATATAGAAGGTTCGTTTCATCAGTTAGGAACAATCCCGAGTATTGTGCACGCACTTGTCCTTCATCACCTATTTCATTTGTCCTGGAATTTTCGATTAAGTCGTTTAACATAGAAAGAATTTCATCGTTTCCAACCGTCAATCCGCTTTCTTCATCTGAAATCTGAGTGACGAACTGCATTTGGTCAGTATCTTCACCATCATCGATTACTAATTCTTCCTGGTCCTCACTATCAGTAGAACCCCCATCTGTTTCTTCTGTATTCTCCTCTGATATGTCGTCAGTCTCATCAGTAAATTCCTGTTCCTCTGATTCATTTTCAGTTGAGTCTTCGCCGTTTGCACAACCAGCTAATACCATAAAAACCAAGCCACCATACCACCACTTTTTCATCAATACCCTCTCCTCTAACTAACAGTTACTGTCAAATTTTTTTGTTCTTAAAGGTCTATAACCGTTGTTCTATCAAGGAAAAGACAAAAAACACTTGCCCCTCCCTCATTTATCGGTAAAATAGTAGGTATCCGACTACCAAACTATCCCCAGAAAGAAGGAAAAGCAAGTGCTGTATACCCCTATTATAAACTGTCAGTTTGAAATTATCTACTATTGCCTGAAAGAAAATATCAGACAACAGGAAATGCTTGAAAAATATCGTGAATTGACCCGTTCTCTTATCGAAGAACGTAATCGTTGGACAACGCACTCCCGTGCTCCGACCGTATCTAAACCACTTGACCAGCCCTATCCTCACATGGAGATTGATGCATTGCCG
>NZ_FNFK01000050.1 GCF_900101165.1 Alkalibacterium thalassium
GGGAATACTTTAAACATCAAGCGAAAGCACACCTGGAGAGCGATTATGGAAGACGGATCTATGCCCAGCGAAAGATTGACGTAGAAACTGTTTTCGGTCGGATGAAAGGTGTCTTTGGCATGCGCCGCGTTCATGTCAGAGGGAATCAAGCCGTGCATAATGACATTGGCTTGATGCTTATGAGCATGAATTTAACGAAACTGATCCTCGAACTCCGAAGAAAAGGAGGATGTACTTCTACATCTTCAGAAAAAATACAAAAGAACAATGAAGACCATCTAAAACCGACGGTTTTCATTGTTCTTTTTGTTTGTTAAGAGCTGGTTTTTTCCCAGCCCGTTTTTTTTTACTCATACACAGACAGAGACTTAAACTACCACAAAGCCGATAGCAGTTTTACAGTGATTTTACAAGGGTTTTCGTACAATGCTTATGACTAGCCAAGACTTTTTCACAAGAGTATACTGTAGAGAGTAGGGAAAATCTGAAGGGAGTGAGTGAATGGATACAAGCAAAATAAATGCTGATTCTGTAACTGTCGATGGCGGGCTCCATTTAGGAAGCAGAGAAGCTCCCATTAAAGTAGTGGAGTTTCTCAATCTCAAGTGTCCGTACTGTAAAGAGTGGTGGGAAAAAGGCACACCAGTCCTTGATGAGTATGTGGAGGACGGGAAAGTCGAACGGATCGTCAAGCTTTTTGACAAGGAAAAACCCGGATTGAGGAAAGGCAACATCCTTCATGCACATATAAATTATGAAGATGAAGAGACTGCTAGAAAAGACATTGATTATTATTTTGAAAACTTGCAGAACTGGGGCGGATTAGGCGAAGAAGAAGTGGCGGAGTATGCCAAGTCTAAACGTGGAGCAGAAAAGCGAAACAATTCGGCACACTCCAAGGCAGTCGTAGAAGAAGCAGAAAAGGCTAATGTAACGCTGGTACCGACTGTATTCATTGAAGATTATATTTTTGATGAACATATTACGGAAGAAGAACTGAAAAGCATTATAGAATCTAAACTGAAACGAGATGAAGACAGGGAACCGAATGAATATTGATAGGACGTAAAATGTCCCATTGATTTCATTTAATGGGTTGAAATCTGCCCCGCTTCTTGTTACACTGTATTTGTACGTGACGAAGAAAGATGTTTTCAGCTGTCTTGCTGTAAACAGGTCGAATATAGTGTCGGGGAAGGTGCCGTTTTAATATGCTGTCAGTTATTGAAAAAGTAGCACCCGGAACGCTTCATGTATTGAAGAGGCGTTACTATATTTTGAGCCATATTCAGAAATCAGCACCCATCGGCAGACGTGCTTTGGCAGATCGACTCGGGTTTACCGAGAGAGTTCTGCGTAAAGAAGTCGAGGTCCTGAGAAATCAGGGACTGATCAAGGCATCTACGCAGGGCATGGAATGCACACCGACAGGCATCGCAGTTTTTTATCAGCTGGATGAACTGATGGGGCAGCACGTTCAGTCACAGGAAAAGGAAACGCGGCTGGCTAATGCATTAGGCATCCAGCATTGTACGATCGTCATAGGCAATTCAGACAAGGATGAATCCAGTCTGATCGACATGGCAAGAGCTTCAATTGAAGTGCTCGACTTTCTTTTACCGGAAGGGCAGAGTACTGTGGCAGTTATGGGCGGCACGACGATGCTGGAAGTAGCAGAAGTCATGAGTCAGCAGATCGGTCTGCACCGGGAACTTTTATTTGTACCGGCTCGCGGAGGTCTGGGTGAATCCGTTGATATACAGGCTAATGCCATAGCTGAAAACATGGCGAGAAAGACCGGCGGTAGGAGCAGAGCCTTATATGTACCAGAACATGTGCGTATGGAAACTTACTCGCTGCTGATGAAAGAGCCGGAAATCAAAGAAACTCTGGAAATTCTGGAGAATGCTTCATTGGTTATCTACAGCATCGGCAATGCTCTTGAGATGGCCCAGAGAAGAGGAATGGATGAAGACACGCTCAAAGAGCTCATCGACAAAGGAGCAGTAGCTGAAGCGTTTGGAGAGTTTGTTGATCCAAAAGGAGACATCGTCTACAAATTGTCCCGCATTGGATTACAGTCCTCGAAATTACCAAGTATCCCTCATGTAGTCGCTGTTGCCGGAGGTCGTGAAAAAGCGAAGGCGATAAAGGCTCACATGAAAACTGTCCCTCCACACACATGGTTAGTGACGGATGAGGCAGCCGCAAATGAGATTTTAAACGGGGGAAACCCTTTAAAATAAAAATATATTTATTTCCTAAGGAGGAAATTAGATTATGTCAGTAAAAGTTGCAATTAATGGTTTTGGACGTATCGGTCGTTTAGCACTACGTCGTGTATTAGAAATGGATACAGAATTAGAAGTAGTCGCAATCAACGATTTAACAGACAATGACGACTTAGCTTATCTTTTGAAATATGATACAGCACAAGGTCGCTTCCCGCACGAAGTATCAGTTAAAGGTGATGCATTAGTAGTGGGCGGAAAAGAAATTAAATCATTCGCAGAAAAAGATGCAAGTCAATTACCATGGGGAGACCTTGGAATTGATATCGTATTAGAATGTACTGGTTTCTACGTATCTAAAGATAAATCTCAAGCTCACTTAGATGCAGGAGCTAAACGTGTATTGATTTCTGCACCAGCTTCAGGCGATCTTAAAACAATCGTTTACGGCGTTAACCATGAAGAGCTTTCATCTGATGACAAAATCGTATCAGCAGCTTCATGTACTACAAACTGTCTAGCACCAATGGTTAACGTATTGAACAATGAATACGGCGTAAACCGTGGACTAATGAGCACAATTCACGCATACACTGCAACTCAAGCTATGCAGGATGCACCAGGCGGACGTAAAAACCGTGCCGGAGCTGCTAACGCTATTCCAGCTTCTACAGGAGCTGCTAAAGCGGTAGGTAAAGTAATCCCAGCTGTTAACGGTAAAATTGACGGTACTGCAGTACGTATCCCAACAATTACTGGTTCAATGGTAGAGTTATACTCTGTATTGGACAAAGAAGTAACAGTTGAAGAAGTAAATGCAGCAATGGAGAAAGCATCATCAAGTGCATTCCTATACACTGAAGATGAAATTGTATCATCTGACGTGATCGGTGTTCCTGCTGGATCAATCTTCGATGCAACTCAAACTAAAATCATGGAAAGCGAAGACGGACAACTTGTTAAAACTGTAGCTTGGTATGACAACGAGTACGGATTCACTGGAAACATGGTTTCAACTTTAGAATACTTCGCTAGCCTTTAATATCCAGCGAATATCTAAGATAAGAAACAACTCTATTGTAAAGTAATAAATAAGCGGGGGAGCTAATACTCTATTATTTAAGAGGACACAACGATTGATGCGCAAGCAAAAAATTGGGCTGTTCAAACTGAATAAAGGGGATCGCGCTTCCCCCTTTTTTTGTGAAATAAAGGGAACAGAGTCAACAGGGTTAGTTTTCCATACAGAAAGGTAGGACTTTACACATGGCAAAGAAGACAGTTAAAGATTTAGAATTAAATGGCAAGAGAGTACTGGTTCGTGCTGATTTTAACGTACCGATGAAGGACGGAAAAATCTCTAACGACAACCGTATCCAGGCAGCACTGCCAACCTTGGAGTACATTCTTGAACAAGGCGGAAATGTAATCGTCTTTTCTCACTTGGGACGCGTGAAGACCGAAGAAGATAAAGCGGGTCTTTCAATGAAACCTGTAGCAGAGCGTCTAGGTGAGTTACTTGGAAAAGATGTGAAGTTTGTAGCTCAAACTCGTGGAGAAGAGCTTGAAAACGCAGTAGCTGAACTAGCTGACGGTGACGTACTGATGTTTGAAAACACACGTTTTGAAGATATTGACGGTAAGAAAGAAAGCAAGAACGATCCTGAATTAGGTAAATACTGGGCAAGTCTTGGTGATGTTTACGTGAACGATGCTTTTGGTACGGCTCACCGTGCTCACGCATCAAACGTAGGTATCGCGTCAAACCTTGAATCAGCTGCCGGATTCCTGGTAGAAAAAGAAATTAATTTCATCGGTGGTGCTGTGGATGAGCCTAAGCGTCCATTCGTTGCTATTTTAGGTGGAGCAAAAGTTTCAGACAAAATCGGCGTCATCGAAAACCTTATCGCTAAAGCTGACAAAGTTCTTGTCGGTGGGGGAATGACATATACATTCTACAAAGCTTTAGGACACGACATCGGTAATTCATTAGTTGAGGAAGATAAAGTGTCTCTAGCTAAAGAACTGATCGACAAAGCTGGAGATAAGCTTGTCCTGCCTGTTGATTCTATCGTAGCTGCAGAATTCTCTAATGATGTTGAAACTGAAATAGTTGGAGAAAACATACCTGAAGGCAAGATGGGTCTGGATATCGGACCGAAAACAGTTGAACTGTTTGAAAACGAATTGAAAGATGCGAAGACTGTTGTATGGAACGGACCAATGGGTGTGTTCGAAATGAGCAACTTCGCTCAAGGTACAATCAAAGTCTGTGAAGCACTGGCAAAACTTGAAGATGCTATAACGATCATCGGTGGCGGAGACTCTGCGACTGCTGCTCAGCAGCTTGGATTTGAAGAAGACTTCAGTCACATCTCAACAGGTGGCGGAGCTTCACTGGAATACCTTGAAGGAAAAGAACTTCCAGGTATCGCAGCTATTTCAGACAAATAATTTAATAAAAGCAAGATAAGCCGTTTTGACCTTCACAAAAATAGGGAATGACGCCTAATGAGCATACTGCGCAATGGCTCATTCTTCATTTTAGTGCGAGGTCAGGCATGGATTGCTGGATAATAATAAAAGCAAGATAAGCCGTTTTGACCTTCACAAAAATAGGGAATGACGCCTAATGAGCATACTGCGCAATGGCTCATTCTTCATTTTTGTGCGAGGTCAGGCTTAGATTGCTGGATAATAAAAGCAAGACAAGCCGTTTTGACCAGATGAGCAGAGTGACTGATCTGATCATTGACGGTGAGTGATTCAAAAGGTAAGGAACATTCCCTGAACTACACAAGAGAAAGAAGGACGATAGAATGCGTAAACCAATTATCGCTGGTAACTGGAAAATGAACAAGACATCGACTGAAGCGGCAACGTTCATCGATGCTGTTAAAGGAAACATCCCTTCAGCAGACAAAGTAGATGCTGTAATAGGCGCACCAAGTCTATTTCTTCAAAGCCTGATCGATTTAACAGTAGATACTGATCTTAAGATCGCTGCACAGAACTGTCACTTTGAAGACGAAGGTGCATTTACAGGCGAAATCAGCCCTAAAGCGCTTGAAGATATCGGGGTGGCTTATGTGATCATCGGTCACTCAGAACGTCGTGAATTGTTCCATGAAACGGATGAAGACATCAACAAAAAAGCACATGCAGTAATCCGCCATAACATGGTACCAATCATCTGTGTGGGTGAAACACTTGAGCAAAAAGAAGCAGGACAGACAAATGACTTGGTTTCTGGTCAAGTTAAAGCAGCTCTTAAAGGCTTAAGCGCTGACCAGGTGAGCAATCTAGTTATTGCCTATGAGCCAATCTGGGCTATCGGTACAGGTAAAACAGCGACAGCTGAAGATGCTAACGATACGATTTCAGTTGTTCGTCGTACTGTAGCTGACTTGTATTCACAAGATGTAGCAGATGCTGTTCGTATCCAGTACGGTGGATCAGTAAAACCTGCAAACATTAAAGAATTAATGGCACAACCGGATATCGATGGTGCATTAGTCGGCGGAGCAAGCCTGGAAGCAGATTCGTTCCTGCAATTACTGGAGGCGGCTGAATAAAATGAGCAAAGCACCTGTAGCCATCATTATCCTTGATGGATTCGGATGGAGAGAAGAAGAGTACGGTAATGCCGTAGCACAAGCTGAGAAACCAAACTTCGACCGTTACTGGAATGAGTATCCGCACAACACGATGCAGGCTTCAGGGCTTGCTGTCGGGCTGCCGGAAGGTCAGATGGGGAACTCAGAAGTTGGGCATACCAACATCGGAGCAGGACGTGTGGTCTACCAAAGCATCACACGTATCGACAAGGCGATTGAAGACGGTGAATTCGAAACGAATGAAGCCTTCAATGGTGCGATCAATCATGTAAAAGATAACGATTCTGCGCTGCATCTGTTCGGTCTAGTATCGGACGGGGGCGTTCACAGTCACCAGCGTCATTTGACTGCTCTAATTGAAGCAGCTAAGAACAAAGCAGTCGACAAAGTGTACATCCATGCATTCACTGATGGACGTGACGTTGCTCCAGATTCAGCTGTCCGCTTCATCGATGAGCTCCAGACAATCGTTAACGATTTAGGAGTCGGTGAAATCGCAACAATTTCTGGTCGTTTTTATGCAATGGATAGAGATACACGCTGGCCACGTGTCAAACGTGCTTATGACGCGATCTTCCACGGAGAAGGTGTGAAAGCGACTGATCCGGTAGAAGCCATTAAAGCCAGTTATGCTAATGATACATTGGACGAATTCATTGAACCAATCGTGATTGAAAAGGATGGCAAACCTGTTGCGACAGTAAACGATAATGATGCGATTCTATTCTTCAATTTCCGACCTGACCGTGCGATACAATTGTCCCGTGCGATTACAGAACCGGACTTTGATGAATTCGATCGTGGAAACGTGCCGTCAAACATCAAATTCGTTACCTTTACTCAGTATACTTCTGAAATGGCAGCGGACATCATGTTCCCGCCTGTATTCCTGAAAAACGTGATCGGACAAGTATTGTCTGATAATGGATTGAATCAGCTGCGAATTGCTGAAACGGAAAAATACCCACACGTGACATTCTTCATGAATGGCGGAACAAATGATGAGTTCCCAGGAGAAAAACGTATCCTGATTCCATCACCTCAGGTGGAAACGTATGACTTAAAACCTGAAATGAGTGCTTATGAAGTCACTGATGCATTGGTTGAAGATATCAAGAACGACAAGCATGATGCCATCATCCTGAACTATGCCAACCCGGATATGGTTGGACACTCAGGTATGCTGGATAAAACGATTGAAGCAATCGAAGCTGTAGATGAGAACCTCGGCCGAGTAGTGGATCTTATCCATGAAAAAGGCGGAACAGCAATCATCTTTGCGGACCACGGGAATGCAGATACTGAACTGACTCCTGAAGGTAATCCGCACACAGCCCACACGACAGTCCCTGTTCCAGTCATCGTGACGAAAAAAGGTGTTACTTTAAGAGGCGACGGCAAACTAGCTGATGTGGCTCCAACGATGCTTGATCTTTTAGGTATTGATAAACCGGAAGAAATGACTGGCGAAAGCCTGATCCAGAAATAACTGACTGATTTTAACCTGTTCTTTTATTAGGACATTTAAAATAAATTAACTAACCCTTTTCCAGGAAATGGAAGAGGAAAATTAAAGGAGAGAAAATAAATGCCATTTATTACAGACGTTATTGCACGCGAAGTTCTTGATTCACGTGGTAACCCAACAATCGAAGTAGAAGTCATCACAGAATCAGGCGCATTCGGCCGCGGTATGGTTCCTTCAGGAGCTTCAACTGGTGAGCACGAAGCCGTTGAACTACGTGATGGAGACAAAGACCGTTACCTTGGTAAAGGTGTCACTAAAGCTGTGGACAACGTAAACGAAACGATCGCTGACGCAATCATCGGTATGGACGTACGTGACCAGATGGGAATCGACAAAGCGTTAATCGAACTTGACGGTACACCAAACAAAGGTAAACTGGGAGCTAACGCAATCTTAGGCGTATCTATCGCTGTTGCACGTGCTGCTGCAGACTACCTTGACCTACCACTATATCGTTACCTTGGAGGAACAAACACTAAAGTACTACCAACTCCAATGATGAACATCGTTAACGGTGGATCTCACTCTGACGCACCTATCGCATTCCAGGAGTTCATGGTCCTACCAGTTGGCGCACCAACATTCAAAGAAGCTTTACGTTGGGGAGCAGAAATCTTCCACGCACTTAAAGCGATCCTTAAAGACCGTGGTCTTGAAACATCTGTTGGTGACGAAGGTGGATTCGCTCCTAAGTTCGAAGGAACTGAAGACGGAGTAGAAACAATTCTTGAAGCTATCAAGAAAGTTGGACTTGAGCCTGGTAAAGACGTATTCCTAGGATTCGACTGTGCAGCTTCTGAATTCTACGAAGACGGCGTATATAACTATGCTAAATTCGAAGGCGAAAACGGTGCAAAACGTAACGCTGAAGAACAAGTAGACTACCTTGAAGAATTAGTAAACAAATACCCAATCATCTCAATCGAAGATGGTATGGACGAAAACGACTGGGATGGATGGAAACTATTAACTGAACGCTTAGGCGACAAAGTTCAATTAGTTGGTGACGACTTATTCGTTACAAACACTGAAATCCTTAAACGTGGTATCGACAACGATACAGCGAACTCTATCTTAATCAAAGTAAACCAAATCGGTACGTTGACAGAAACATTCAACGCTATTGAAATGGCTAAAAAAGCTGGTTACACGGCTGTTGTCTCTCACCGTTCTGGTGAAACTGAAGATGCAACAATTTCTGACATCTCAGTAGCACTTAATGCTGGACAAATCAAAACTGGTTCACTTTCACGTACTGACCGTATTGCAAAATACAACCAGTTACTAAGAATCGAAGATCAATTAGGCGACCTGGCTGTTTACGAAGGTATTGACGCTTTCTACAACTTAGCTGACAAATAATCAGATCAAAAAAAGACGCTGGAGGGCTTAGTCCTTCAGCGTCTTTACATATGATAGACATCGCATCTATAGAACGAACGTCACTAATTCACGGCCATGAGTCAGCTCAAGCATACTGATCTGACATAATAGGGACTGGAAAACATGAGTGGGATGTGTTATATTATAAAATAGGAGATTTGTAAGAAGGAGGTCTATACTCATGTATGAAATTCTGTTAACGGCTATGCTTATCTTATCTGTATTCATTATCATTGTTATTGCCATGCAACCGACAAAAACTCAAAGTGCATCCAATGCCTTCATGGGCGGAGCAAGTCAATTATTCGGTAAACAAAAAGCCAGAGGATTCGAAGCAGTACTGATTAAGACAACAGTCGTCAGTCTGATTTTATTCTTCGTGCTGTCCTTCTTATTGACACGATTCTTTTAAGTTGAAATGAATGTGAATCTTAAGTACTCCTGTTAACTGTTTTCTCAGTAAGCACTCTGCTTATTGGATACTGGTTACAAGGAGTGCTTTTTTATTGCCTCTAAAGCTTATCTTATTGTGAGGGGGAAGTACACATTTAAGTGCTGTCTAGCTTCACGCACCAGCCTCTCGAGAAAAAGATAAATTTACCCATTGCGCAGGATGCTCATTCGGGGTAAATTTCCACTACTCGCTTCAGCTCGGTCGATCTCAAGGATATCTCTAAGAGCTGAAGCTCCAAGAGATACTAAGGTATTTTCTTGTCGAGGCTGAACGGCACGTGAAGCTTTTCTTATTGTGTTTTGGTACAAAAATGTGTCAAATTAGGGTAGAATGAAGAAGAGACTTAAGGAGGATATTATGAAAGATAAATCATTATTTTACGAAAGTGGAAAACGAGCAGTTCTGCTCTTTCATGCGTTCACTAGTAACCCGAAAGACATGCTGAGTCTGGGACGTGCGCTGGAGCGGGCAGACTACACCGTCTATGCTCCAGTATTTTCAGGTCACGGGACTAATGATCCCGACGACTTGTTTGACTATTCGATCAAGGACTGGGTTCAGGACGGGAAGGATGCGCTGGCCTTTCTTAAGGACAAAGGCTACGACGAGGTGGCAGTCATGGGCTTGTCTCTGGGTGGAGTCGTAGCGACTGATCTCCTGCTTAACGAGGACGTCATAGGCGGGGGGACGTTTGCTTCTCCGGTCGTATCTGAATATGATACAAACGTGCCCGAGCATTTCATGATCTGGTATGAACATATGAAGGAGCAGGCGGGCTATTCGAAAGAAGAAATTGCAGGATTGAAAACTTCAGCTGAAGTTAAAGTCCAGGCCATACTTGATGGGGTCCGTGCGCATGTCGCTGAAATGGAGAAAGAGTATGACCAGATAAATAAAAAAATATTTATAGCACAGGGTGGACAAGACGAGATGATCAATGATCAGTCTGCAGTCAAATTTAAAGATGCCCTGGTCAATGCGGATGTCGACTTCCATTTTTATGAAGACGCACCGCATGTACTGACAACAGGAAAGATCGGCAAAGACGTACAGATCGATGTACTGACTTATCTGTCTTCCTTAGAATGGAGTGATTAAATGAGTTCTGAAAAAGACAAGGAACTAGCAAGAAAAGAACTGAAAAAACAGATCCTAGCATTTATGAATGAACAGGACGGCCAATCAGTTGAAGTCAATGAAATCAGTGAAGGGCTGGGTCGTTCAGGATCCAATGCCTTCAAGGAACTGGTCCAGGCTATTGCTGAACTGGAAAGAGAAGAAAAAATAGTCCTGCTTTCAAGTGGTAAATTCAAGTTGAAACAAGCTTCGTCTGCTATGCAGGGACGCTTTAGTGGAAACGATAGAGGATTCGGATTCGTCACAGTCGAAGAATATGAATCGGATATCTTCATTCCACCAACTGAAACAAATTCAGCATTGAATGGTGATCTGGTCAAAGTAGAAGTGACTCAAGAAGCGATGCCATGGAAAGATAAAGGTCCAGCTGGGAAAGTCGTTGAAATTATTGAACGGGGAACCACTGTCGTCTTTGGTGAATTCAAGCCATATACGGATGATGAAGTGAAGGAATTAGGCCTGTACGGCTTCATTACGCCTCACAATCAGAAACTGCCGAGTGTCCTGGTCAAGATCGAAGCAAAAGGGATTCGCCCGGTCGAGGGAAGTATCGTTCAAGTTGAACTGACCGAGTATTCTGATACTGCAGGAAATCTGGATCTGAAGGGGATTGTCACCAATATTATCGGACATAAAGATGAGCCGGGGATTGAAATCCTGACTATTGTGCACAAATACAATATCCCTTCTGAATTCCCAGAAGATGTTTTAAAAGAAGCGGAATCTGTGCCTGATACAATCTCAGAAGAGGACACCGAAGGAAGAAAAGATCTCCGTGATGAAATGATCATTACGATTGACGGAGCAGATGCGAAAGACTTGGATGATGCGATCCAAGTGAAGAAACTGGACAATGGGAACTACTATCTAGGCGTCCATATTGCAGATGTCAGCCATTACGTCACAGAAGGCAGCCCGATGGACAGAGAAGCCTTTGAACGTGGAACCAGTGTGTACTTGACCGACCGCGTTATCCCTATGCTTCCGCAGCGACTATCAAACGGTATTTGCTCTCTTCACCCAAATGTCGACCGTCTGACACTGAGCTGTGAGATGGAAATCGACAGAAACGGAGCTGTCGTAGATTATACGATCTCACCAAGTATTATCAACTCTCATTACCGCATGACTTATACTGCGGTAAATGAAATTCTTATGGACAAGGATGCTCAACGTAGAGAAGAGTACTCTGAAATTGTTGATATGCTTGAACAGATGGAAGACTTGCATAACATTCTTGAAAAAAGAAGAGTACAGAGAGGATCTATCGACTTTGACACACGAGAAGCAAAAATCGAAGTCGACCCTCAGGGGATGCCAGTCGATATCCTGCTTAGAGAACGTGGTGTCGGTGAACGTCTGATCGAATCGTTCATGCTGTCTGCAAATGAAACGGTATCTGAACATTATGCCAAACAGAATCTGCCTATCCTGTACCGTGTTCATGATCGCCCTGACGAAGGAAAAATGCAGCGTTTCATCGAATTCGTTTCCAGCTTTGGAATCAACGTCAAAGCAACGAAAGAAAACATCAGTCCAAAACTGCTTCAGGATGTTCTGGACAAGGTAAAAGGCAAGCCGGAAGAAGGCGTCATCAGCATGCTGCTCCTGAGATCCATGCAACAGGCTAAGTATGATGTGGAGCCGATTGGCCACTATGGTCTGGCTGCGGACTACTATTCGCACTTTACCTCACCGATCAGACGCTACCCTGACCTGATTCTGCACCGTCTGATTCATTACTATACCGAAGTGGATAAATCAGAAAAGGCGAAGAAACGCTGGCAGGAAATGCTGCCGGAAATCGCAGAGCACAGTTCTGTTACGGAAAGACGGGCAGTAGATGCTGAACGTGAAACAGATGAACTGAAAAAAGCGGAATACATGCAGAGCAAGCTGGGCGAAACCTTTGAAGGTGTCATTACTTCTGTGACTAATTTCGGGATGTTTGTCCAGCTGGCCAATTCGGTCGAAGGACTGGTTCATATCTCGAACATGAACGATGACTACTATGAATTCAACGAACGGGATATGCTCATGATTGGTACCCGTACCGGAAAAGTGTACCGAATCGGGGAAGCTGTCAAGGTGAAAGTCATCGGAGCCGACACAGATAATTATCAGATCGATTTTCAGCTTGAAGAAGATGAATCGAAGAAACCTGATGAATCGCGTAGAGCTAGACGACGTAAGAAACAGGACAGTTCTAAAAAAGGAAGAGGTCCACGCCGCGGCTCAAAAAATAACAAAAGTAAGAACGATAAAGATAAAGGCAAAGGTCGGTTTAAAGGAAGAAGAAAGACCAAGAAGCCTGGAAAAAAACGTAAATGATAGGATAGAGGGGGATTTACATGCCCAAAGGAGAAGGCAAGTTAATTGCCCAGAATAGAAAAGCCCGTTACGAGTATACGATTCTCGAAACGATCGAAGCTGGCATTGTGCTTAAAGGGACGGAAATCAAGTCCATCCGTGCCGGCCGGATCAACTTGAAAGACGGCTATGCCAGTATTAGAGATGGTGAAATATGGCTATATAATGTCCACATTGCACCATTTGAACAGGGGAATCAGTTTAATCACGATCCGGTCCGTCCACGTAAACTGCTGATGAAGAAAAAGCAGATCGACAGTCTGTATGGAGAAGTCAAACAGGGCGGGAACACACTGGTTCCGCTTAAAGTCTACATCAAGAACGGTTTTGCCAAAGTACTGATCGGCCTGGCCAAAGGGAAGAAACAGTATGATAAACGTGAGACCATCAAGCGACGTGAACAGGACCGTCAGATGAGACGGGCAATAAAAGATAACTACTGATTTAAGATTAAAGCATCGGAACAGATCGGAAACCCGGCTGGTCTGATGCTTTTCTTGATTCAGATAAACCATGGCGTCTACGTGGAAAAGCAGGGTTAGCTGTCGATTATCCTAAAGACGTCTGTTAGAATAGATAGAGAGAGAAAAAGAAAGCGAGGAGCTAGTATGGCTGAAAAAGGGGTAACAATTTATTTTGTCCGACATGGCGAAACGTACTTCAATTATTATGGACGCATGCAGGGATGGAGCAATACACCATTGACCGACCACGGAAAAGAGGATGTCAGACGATGTGGACGTGGCCTGAAAGATGTCACGTTTGATGCAGTCTACACAAGTGATCTGTCCCGGACCCAGGAAACAGCTTCCATCATTCTAGAAGAGAATGGGCAGGTAGATAAAATGGACATGGTTCAGATGCCGGAATTCCGAGAAGTTTTCTTCGGGTCGATGGAAGGCATGTATGGTTCGGATGCTTACGATAAAGTTAGAGATTATCTAGGATACGACACATCAAAAGAAATGTTCAGAAAAACAGATGTACCTGAACGGATGAATGCCTTCCGTGCGGTTGATCCGGAAAAGCATGCCGAAGACTTTATGATGTTCTGGTCACGCGTTGAGCAGGGACTGATCAAACTGATCGACAAGCACCGTGATTCAGGAGAAACCATTCTTTTAGTTGCACACGGTGGAACGATCCGGTACATCCTGGAGAATCTCATTCCGGATCTCACACGACCTAAATCATTACTTAATGCCAGTGTGTCTGTCGCCAGATATGAAGACGGACTATATCATCTTGAAAAATACAACGATGTCTCTCATTTTAGGGACGAAGCAGAATAATCAAAGATCAAAGTGAGGCCATTTTCCTCTTTGTTGCAGACCTGCTATAACAGGCTTGCGACAAAGAGGATTCTTTGAAGATATATCGGTTACGCCTTAATCGTCAAATTTACAGAATAAAAATTAAAGCTAATGAAATAATCTACACCGTGGATCAATCAACTCAAAAACAGGTAAATGTTTTGCTAACGGCGGGCTTTGCTGTTTACCTGACTAGGAAACTGAATGACCGTTTAGGATCAATGACTCTTATTCTCCTGCCGATCATAGTAGGAGTCGGGGCATGTACTGTGTGACTACTGAAGCTTCCTTAAGCATCATCAGTCACCTCAAGGGTCGGGGACATATTAGCGGTTTTACTGTCCTCCAGCCATTATTGGTGACTATATTTTTTGCCGTATCCTTTTCATCCTGATTATTTCATCAGTCTCCACAGTTGAGTTAACAATAGTCATCGTAATCAGCGGCTTAGGAGAAGGAAGTGCACCAGTTTTCATTACAGAACTATCAAGCGTGAAAGCCCACGGTTTTAATCGTGGGATGAGAGCGTACATTGAGATAAGTGCCTGCTTGGTTTGTCTTCTTTTTATTTTAAAATTA
>NZ_FNFK01000080.1 GCF_900101165.1 Alkalibacterium thalassium
GAGAAAGCTGAGAGTAACTGATAGAGTCTATCCCCATTACTTTTTTCAAATTCGGATTGACAAGTTGTTGATCTAGGTGTCGTAAACTTTCGGTTTCATCGTTAATGGCATACAGAAAGAGCTTTATTACTTTCTTAAATGTCAATTTCTTTGCATAACGATCAAATTGTTCGATGGTTTGACGAGAATCTAAGCTTAATTGTTCTAATTTAATATACGAAAACCATTTATTTATTGTCATTTTTGTTTTATACTTATCCATGCATAGATCCTTTGTATTGGTCTTGGATAAGTCATCCAAGTACTAGTATAAAGGATTTTTTTATGCCATGGAACAGGTTAATATTTTAATGCAACACTAGTGTGTTTTTGTATAATATAAGTTAAGATAAATAAGTTCAATCCTACTAGAACAACCGAGGTGAATTCATGAAGACCCTATCTGATCAGGCAGTCGGTACTGCACATGGAAAAATCATTCTTATTGGCGAGCATGCTGTCGTCTACAATGAACCGGCTATCGCCATGCCCTTTATGGCCACTCCAGTTGAGGTCATTATAGAAAAAATCAACGGAGGAAGTGTCATATCTTCCAGTTATTACCAGGGTCTTTTACAAACAGTCCCTGATTCACTTAAGAACTTAAAAAGTCTGATCCAGTCGATCTGCAGTGATCTGAATCAGCCTGTTGATGGTCTGAGCATATCCATATCCAGCCTGATCCCGCCTGAAAGAGGAATGGGCTCCAGTGCGGCGGTGGCAACAGCACTTGTTCGTGCTTTATTTGCCTATTTCGAAAGAGATATTGCTCATGATACTTTACTGAATTATGTTGAAATTTCTGAAAAAATCGCTCATGGGAATCCTAGCGGGCTGGATGCACGTGTTACCAGCAGTGCATCACCTATTTACTATAAAAAGAACAGTCACTTTTCCTCGATTCCTTTGCATGTCTCAGGCTACCTTATCGCTGCAGACACCGGCATGAAAGGTCAGACCAAAAAAGCCGTCAGGGATGTTGCGAAGCAGATGGAGCGTGCCTCTCATCAAACACTGACGATCATAAAGAAAATCGGACACTTGACTGAAGAAGCAAGGATAGCCATTCAAGGTGATCACGTTGAGCGCCTTGGCGAACTCCTGACGCTTTCCCATGAATGCCTCAAGCAGATCAATGTGAGCAACGAGCGCCTAGATCGTCTGGTAGACACTGCTTTAAAGAACCATGCCCTGGGAGCAAAGCTCACGGGCGGCGGACGTGGCGGATGCATGATTGCACTGGCTCGGTCAACTAAGCAGGCTAAACTAATCGCACATAAACTGATGGAGAACGGAGCAGTCGAAACCTGGATCCATGCATTAGGAGAGAATAGCAATGAGTAAATGGGTACGTGCACACACAAACATCGCCCTGATTAAATACTGGGGAAAAGAGAATGAAGACCTGATCATTCCTAAAAACAACTCTCTGTCACTGACATTAGATGCGTTCTATACAGATACTTCTGTAACATTTGATGATGCACTGACTGAAGATGAACTCATCCTTGATGGAGATAAGCAGGATGCCAGAATATTAAACAAGGTTCAGAGAGTGCTGGATGAAGTAAGAACACTCGCCGGACTTGAATCTAAAGCTCGTATTGAAAGCATTAATCATGTACCAACTGCAGCTGGACTGGCTTCCTCAGCATCTGGTCTCGCAGCTCTTGCCGGTGCAGCAAGTCAGGCAGCCGGTCTGGATTTATCTGATCAAGAATTATCCAAGCTGGCACGCATAGGATCCGGTTCAGCCTCCAGAAGTATATTCGGCGGATTTGCCGAATGGCTCAAAGGCCAGGATCACGATTCTTCTTACGCTGTTCCAGTTGATGACGCCCAATGGGATATCGGCATGCTGTTCATTATTGTCAATGATGCTAAAAAAGATGTCTCAAGCCGGGATGGAATGAAACGGACAGTCGAGACGTCTCCCTTCTATGACGGGTGGCTGAAATCACTGGACGCTGACTTGTCTGCCATTAAGCAGGCTGTTTCCGATCGTGATATTGAGCAGGTCGGTCAGATTGCCGAGCGGAATGCGCTTAAGATGCATGCGACCACATTGGGTGCTTCCCCTCCCTTTACTTACTGGACAGCTGAAAGCATGAAAGCAATGGATGCTGTCCGTGCATTAAGAAAGTTGGGCTATACAGCCTACTTCACAATGGACGCAGGCCCGAATGTCAAAATCATCTGCAGACAGTCAGACTTGTCTGCTTTAAAACAGGAACTTTCTAAAACATTTGAAGATAAACAGTTGATTGCTGCAAAACCAGGTCCTGGGCTGCATGTACTCAACTGATTCCTGTCATCATCTATTTAACGGAGGGAAAGATCCATGCTGCAAAAAGCAGAAGCTAAAGCTCCTGGAAAACTCTTTATAGCCGGTGAATATGCAGTCGTCGAACCAGGGTCTCCCGCAGTCATCGCTGCTGTTGACCGGTTCATTACTGTTTCAGTTTCACCTGCAAGAAAAGAGACAGGGACGATCCACTCCTCTGTTCTTTCAAATGAACCGTTAGACTGGATTATCCGTGATCATGAGGTCATCTTGGAAGAACCGGATCAGAGAGCGTCTATCATGACAGCAACTCTGAAAGCACTCTCACGATATCTACATGATTGCGGCATCAAGATGGCTCCTCTCGATATATATGTAACAAGCGATATGGTCAGCACCGATGGCCTTAAATATGGACTAGGGTCCAGCGGAGCTGTAACTGTCGCTCTCATTCAGGCCGTTACTCGAGCATACGCACTTAAGTTGAACCCTTTACAGGTTTATAAGCTTGCCTGCCTCTCCCATCTATCCTTGGGAAGCCTAGGATCCTTCGGAGATCTCGCTGCAGCCAGCTTTACAGGATGGATAGCCTATACACGTTTCAGTAGTGAGCCTGTTAATGATATGCTTTCTTCTCTAAGTATCAAGGAAACAGTCGAGCGATACTGGCCTGATCTGATGATCGAATCCATGCCACCTTTCAATAACTTACACTTCCTTGTGGGATGGACAGGAACACCCGCCTCTACTGAAAACCTGGTCAAATCGGTTTTCCGTTCAGATGATGCCTTGACTTACACTCGATTCCTCGAAGAAAGTAGGCACTGTGTAACCGATCTGATCGATGCCATCAAAAAACAGAATCAGGAAAGGTTTCTTGCGGCCCTCTCCAAGAATCAGGACATTCTATATGCAATGACGGCTTTCCAGAAACGTGTATATGTTACACCTCTTCTAGAAAAGCTGCTTCAGACAGCCGATGCACATCAGGCTACTGGCAAAATATCTGGAGCTGGCGGTGGTGACTGCGGTATCGCCTTTTTACCTGATGAAATGGATCCTCAACCGCTTTTGTCTGAGTGGAAAAAAGCGGGGATCACCCCACTTTCACTGGCTGTCTATTATGAGCCAACTAAACTGACTTAATGGAGTGACCTTATGCCTAAATCAAATAACAGAAAAAACGAACACGTTTCATTATCAGAAAAATTTTATGATGGACAAGTCTCGTCTTTTAAAGATATTTCTTTTGTCCATCATTCTTTTCCAGAAATGGATGTCGCCGATGTCGATTTGTCCGTTTCTCTAGAAGGACTCGACTTTTCTGTCCCCTTTTTCATTAACGCCATGACTGGAGGAAGCGAGTGGACAGGAAAAGTAAATGAAAAACTGGCCATTATCGCACGGGAAACAGGTCTGGCTATGGCTACCGGCTCAGTGAGTGCCGCTTTAAAGGATCCTGAACAGGAAAAGTCATTTAAGATCGTTCGCAAAGTTAATCCTGATGGCCTGGTATTTGCTAATCTGGGAGCTGGACATGGACTGGAAAATGCAAAAAAAGTCGTGGATATGCTGGACGCTGATGCCTTTCAGATTCATATCAATGCGCCTCAGGAAATTGTCATGCCAGAAGGTGACCGTGAATTTAAAGGATGGCTGGACAATATTGAATCCATCGTAAATGGACTTGATGTGCCCGTCATAGCTAAAGAAGTCGGCTTCGGCATGAGTCGAGAAACCATCCGTTCACTGGAAGCCATCGGTGTAAAACTGATCGATATCAGTGGTCAGGGTGGAACCAATTTTGCACAGATCGAAAATTTCCGTCGCAAAGATTTTAAGCTGGACGATCTGGAAGAATGGGGTCAGACCACAGCTGTGTCATTATTAGAGTCAGGAGACAGCATAGTGAGTGCCCAAGTTATTGCTTCCGGTGGCATTCGTCGTCCGATGGAAATGGTCAAAGCCTTGTCTCTTGGCGCATCACTCAACGGACTGTCTAGCCAATTCATGCATATGGCACTCAAAGATGTGGACCAGGCTATTGAAACGATCAGTCAGTGGAAAACTGAACTGGCGCACATCATGACGCTCTTGGGAGCCAAAACAGTAAGTGACTTAAGAAAAACTGACGTTATAATCTCTGGTAAGACTGCGGAATGGTGTAATGCAAGAAACATCTCAATCCAGAAATATGCTTCCCGTACCTAGATGGGAAGTTTTTTCATATCATCTGAGGCGTGCCCTGAAATCCAATGACCTAAGTTAAAGAAAGGTGATGTAATGGCAGACAGGAAAAAAAGCTTCTTTCACTCTGAAGTATGGAAGCTGATCTATATTCTTTTACAGTGTACCTGGGGACTTCTTCAGAGCACGATCGGTTTGATTTTATTTCTGATTTTTCTCCGTTGTCCTCATGACCGTTTTCATGGCAGCATCCGTACAAAATGGCCAACATTGAATGGCTTATCGCTGGGCCTGTTCATTTTCACACCCAATGACAAAGATAGTCGACTTCTCCGAAGATATAATGGGAACCAGCCTCGTCTGACTGACCAATGCGAACGCATGTCAGTTCATGAATATGGCCACACCTATCAATCGCTCATTCTTGGTCCGCTTTACCTGTTCACCGTGGGCATCACTTCATTGGGCTGGTCCCGACTGAACCGCTACAAGCAATTACGAAAAGAATGCGGTGTGCCGTATTCTTCATTATGGACAGAGAGGTGGGCAAACGATTTGGGAGAAAAAGTACTTGAGCGGCCATCAATTAGACATTAATTCAAAGCATACTAAAAGCACAGCTTGGGTGATTGACTACTTTTCTCCCCTAAACTGTGCTTTTTATGTGCCACCATCTTCCCCTATCTTTTCTGGGTTTAAACTTGTTCGAGGTAGGCAATGATCATAGTATTGATTGAGAATATTTTGGTGATTCTGACAGTCGTCAGGATCTTCTTAGTGCCGAAGTACAGTTGGGTCACAGTTGGTATTGTCTGTAGTCTGTCTTGGAACCCATTCGAGCTCTTTTTGCTCTCCACTTTGTCGTAAGATGCACCTTCTAAACATCTCGATGGTTCTTATTGTCTCCAGTTGGTCACAAGACACGACTTAGAACACATTCAGACCGTAGTCCCACCCAGGTTGGACATCTAGACGATGAGCCACATCAAGCTGATCGCACTGACTCCTAGAATCATAGACCAGAGCAGACTTCTTGTTTTCAAAGCCAGCAAAATGACAAGAACAGAAGGAATCAGTTTTATATTCATGACTGGATTCAGATTAAAAGACCCCTCCCAGAAAAACACATCGGAGGCTACAAGAGACGCAAAAATAGATACCGGGATGAAGGACATCCAGCGGCTTAATGAAGGCGAAATCTCTTTTTTACTTAACAGAAGCAGCGGGAAAAAGCGTGGAACAAATGTCACGACAGCCATTCCTGCTATCAATATGACTGGGTGTTCAAGCATGGCTGTTCCCTCCTTTCCTGCGGCCGGTTCTATTTTCAACTATATAACCTATGCATGAAGCGAGAACCGTCGCGATGACCAGTGCAATGTTGTGCTGAAGAACTACTGTCAGAATGACTGTAAAGCAGACTGAAGCAATTGCCGCTAAAATGTGTGCCTTAGACACGAACTGCATGACCATCATACACAGAAACATAGCGATGAGTGCATAATTCATGATGAGTGTATTAATGGGAAACTGACTTCCAATCACTCCGCCAAGAATGGTACTGACGATCCATGTCCCATAATTGGATAGACTGGTCACCACTGCCTCATTGGGATGCCACTGCTTATCCTGAAATCTGGAGTAGTTGATGCCAAAGGACTCATCAGACAAGGTGTGCCCGAAGATTCCTAGATAAAGTAAAGACTTGTCTTTTACAAAGCTCGATATACTGGCAGACATCAGAACATGTCTCAGATTCAGGAAAAACACCATAAGGATTATGGACGGAACAGACGCCCCCATAACGACCAGACTTGCCGCAAGGAACTGGGCGGCACCCGCATAAACCAGCAGGCTCATCATCATGATCTGTCCGACCGTAAAGCCGGCATCATAAAGGACGATTCCACAGGCTATTCCCAAGGCAATATAGCTCGCCATAATGGGTGTACTGGCTTTTACACCACTGATAATTGTATCTCTTCTCATTTTCAGCACCTCTACTTCTATGTAAATATTATAATAGTATAGCATAGTTTTTCGGCTATTAAAAAAGCAGCCTTCAAGACGTGTGTGTCAAGTTGTTGTAGGAAATCTCTAGAATCGCTTTTTCCTTTTATTGTTTTTCGCTGTTTACTGAGGGAGATGGGCTCTGCGAGCCTTTCTCCCTCAGTAAACAGCCTTAAAATCTCTTTATTTTAGTACTTTAGCCAATTGTCCAAGAGCGTGAGACGACGCACAGCGCTTTCCAATACTGCCTTCAATCACACCGACTGATTTTCTAGTTTTGGGTTTCTTTAGTAATGTACGGAGTATTCCTTTGAACTCAGGGATAAATTCCTTCTTAAAGGCAGGAATCATTTCGGTTAATGCTTGTAAAAACACCCCATTCTTACGTGCCGAAATAATAG
>NZ_FNFK01000087.1 GCF_900101165.1 Alkalibacterium thalassium
TCGGACATCTGCTTTTTGATGTACGATAAATAGATCAATGCAATAAACTGCACGAATAATTTTCCTTCAAGCGAACTTTCTGATGAAACGGCTGTGCGCCGTAAATTCAACCGTTCTTTAAGATTTCCAAAGGCTTTCTCAACGATGTCTTTGTTACGGTACAAATCTAAAGCGGCGATGGGATCCTTGATTTCATTGCTGATGAGGGCAAAGAATCCGTAGTCTTTTTCCGCTTGGGTAATGGCTTCTTGTTTTGGGGTTACCTTTGTCCCGCGTTTTGGTGTTGAAGTGATTTCGAAGTATTTAGCGTACTGCTTTTCGTGTTCTGCTTTGCGGTTCCCGGAAACTAGTTCTGCTTCGAGCCGATCAAGAAGCGCATTGAAACGGTTCTCGTGCTCCAGTGCTTTTTCACCGCTAAAATAAAGATGCAGGTACATCCGCCGTTTCCCTTCAATCACATCGCCTTTGTACGGGCGTTTCTGTGAATACTCCCAGTCTATCGTTGCAGTATGGCTGTAAAGTTGGTAGCTGGCATTGTAATTAGCGCGTGTGCGGATGTTATCTCGAACCTTGTTCAGTTCTTCCTGCACGTATTTCAGGGATACTTTTGTGGCCATCAAAAATTTCAAATGATTTTGGTACAAGGCATCGATATTTTCCTTGCTGTAAAACCCTCGGTCCATTACGAGTTTGACCTTGCTAAAACCAAGATTGCCTAAATCGGCAAGCAAGTGCTTCACTGTTTTGACATCGCTTATATTGCCTGCTAACTTGCGGTAGTAAAACGGTAAGCCAGATTCTTCACCAAACAACAAAGCAAGATTGATCTGCGCAAGCGGATCGTGGTCCTTGTTGATACCGTATTTGACTTGCTTAAGAGACTCTGAATAGGAGGAAACACTGGTAGTATCATAAGCCCAATATTCATTCTCCGTCCGTCGCTTAGCCTGCAGGCTGAAAAAACGATTTTTAGCTTCTTCCGTAACCGAGGCAAACAGATCGCTGCTTCTTTGCGAGGGAATACAGCTGCCGTAAGGATGGGAATGGGTGCGATCCCACTTTGGAAAACGAAGCATCGTATTGCGATCTTCCAAAATCAAGAAGTAGGCAATCGAGAGTATCTGCTTATAGCTTTCAGGAAAGCAAGCTTTTAGATCGGCTGTAACACCAAGCAGTTCTCCGATTTTGTCAAACAGATAGGTCGCTCCGTAGAAGCTTCGTTTCATGACGGTGGATGGTACCGGCCCTTGCTTTGCCGGCGGCATAGCCAATCGCTTAGAGGGAACCAGGTTCCCAGCTTCGTCCAGTTTTCCTATGCAGACACGCTTGCTGCGCGACTGCTTCTTTTCTTTATCCCAATAGTTGGTTGATTCGTAAACATAGGTAGTGCCGTTCTTTTTGTTGGTTACATATACTAAACTCATAAAATCACGCCTTTCCACGTTATAATTATAACGTGGAAAGTGCGGAAATTCAATAGGAATAGCCAGAAATTTCCTTTTATATCAATGTTTTTTGCATTCCTCGTTATAATTTACACGGGAATGAAGGTTTTTTGTAATAGTAATATCCAAATGTTTTTCGTAACGTGTGTGTACTGATATCCTATCGGTCAATTAATTTTGTAACTTTTTGAAACATCTGATAGACCACATTGACCTCTAAATGCCCACCCCTACTGCTGCGGAATAGGAAGTCTTCATAGTGTAATCCTGTAAGAGATCCTGAAGACTTCCTAAATATAATGTGCGTGTTTCCTCGTACATTATTCCACTATTCGGGAATTTTTTGCCGTTAAAAGGTCTTGTTTCTTCAATTTAACGATATCGGACATCCGTAATTCATTGTTAATGCCAATCAAAAACAGAAACACATCGCGTACGGCGTGCTGATTGCGCCGTAAACAGAATAAAAAGTCGTTAATTTCTTGCTGCGTTTAGAGGGGTTAAACGTTGTAAGGCATTTTAAAGAGCTTTCCTTCCATAAAATCGATACATGATTACATCCATTATACTTCATGATCATGTGTTTCAAGGCGGTAAATAAAAAGAACCCCAATTTAATGGGATTATCGATACACGATTGTAACTACTTTCATGTATCATGTTAAAATTTATCATTATTTTTTATTGATAAAATAATGGTATCCCTAGGATAATCAACTATATTGTTTCTTCTTCCCAAGCTGATATATACGATAAATAATTAAAGAGATAGTCATTCTTTTCTTCAATGTCTTTTTGAGTAACTCCTCTTGATATAATACAATCTCTGTATAGACTGTTACTATTGGTTTCTTGTAACCCTAAATAATCTTCATGAATTACAAAAACTGTGGGTTCATTAAAATAAGGTATATGTGACATACTTTGTGTGTTTTCTATTTCATTGTAATAGGCCTCACTTTTTATATTTTTAAGTATCTCGTAAAAATGTAATTTAATCGGTGTGTCACCATATCTTTTGGTATTATTGACATTTTGCTCTATGAGTTCTAATTGCACTGGGTGCAATAAATTTAAATCTATTTCTTTAATATCTACAAGATCTTTAAGAACATCAAAAGGATTTTTTTTATGATCTACCATAATTATTTTATTACGATATTTCTCCAATAAAAATTCTATCGTATACATATTAAAACTCCTTATATTATTAATTAGAGGGTAGCTCCCTCCGTATAATTGTTTTTTGTGGATACTTTTATCATTTAGAAAGATTTCATTTAAATGATCTTCAAAATTCTCTTCAAAAGTAGTACTTACGACTTTTCTTCCGATCCATACTGTTCACCCGTCTCGACTATTACCAATAAAATATGACAGACCTTGATAGCTGAATTCTATTTCTCTTCCCGGTTTAATATAACCTATCAGGTCTTCTAGTGATATAGATGAGGGCAAACCTTCTTGTAACCATCAATAGACATGACTTCATCTCCTATATTAATGTCCTAACCTTTTACCATCTTTCCAAGTATATACATGCGGAAATTTATAGCGGACTTTGAGGCAATAATAGAAAAGAAGTTGATTCATCTATGAGCTTTCTTGATGATGTCAGCTCTATTTATTCAGCTCCTGAATGATTCTTTGTATATTCACCATGTCAAATGAAGACAGAATTTCTGAAAGTATATATATCCTGGCATCATCATAATTTGCCTGAGCTTTCGGTTCTTCATTGGTCAGTACGAGATCATAGATTTTTGTAGGGTCATAGTGCTCTACCTTTACCCCTTTGATCGGCTTTAATTTAAGTATGAGCAGCTCTCCAAGAGTCTCTTTATACAAGCCGTCCATTTTCAGATCGATTCCCACCTGTATGACACTGGCCATTTTAAAGGTGATGAGAACAAGGAGACTGATGTACTTCAGCAGCTCCATCTTCAAGAGACTGTTATTTTCGCCCGTCTTATCTGCGAGGGTTTTGGTACTAGTTTTCAAAAGTGTGCGTGCGAACGATACAACATTCGTTCCAACGATCTGCTTTTCCTTCGCAATAATTCCTTCATATTCGTAGATTTCAATATCACCTTGAAAAAAGTATAGTCGGGTATGGATATGAGTGAGATGGTAGGACATGTCCCGTTCAAGCATATAAGGTAATCTGCGGTACTTAAAATGATTAATGATCGTTTCCGCTATTAGTGTGTCCATTGAAGCGATAGGTGTATGGCGGTCCCGAAGCAATCTATATTCGTGGAAATCCGGTTCTGTGAGAACAGGAAATGCCAGTAGAAAAGCAAAATGAATCATGGACTCAACTTCATCTACTTCTATAGAATACCGACTGAAATAACGTAGCACAAAGACTTGGATTTTATGGAAAAAGGGATCTTTTCTGTACGCTTTCATCTGTGTTCTCAGACGTTTGGCCTGCTTGTCAATGATTGTTACACGTGCGTTGCTGATGATCAGCCAGATTGTCAGACGCTCTCTATTCTCAGGAGTAATCGTTACATTTAGGAACTTTTCCATTGCGTCGATCATCTGAGTCAGCCGGTCATTAGGATGTTCAGCAAGAAAAGTTGTTTTGTCTTCTATATAGCAATAGAACTGAAAATAAAAATACCGGATCTGAAGCTCTTCACCCTGCATCTGTCCGTTACGTATCTTAATGCCGAATTCTTTCAGATGGCTGTTCAGTTCTTTAATTTTACGGAACAATGAACTCTCGCTGATTGCCAGTTTCTGGGTCAACTGTGTAATCGAGAACTCCTGATGCTTGAAAAGAAAAGTAATAATTTGAAGCTTGATAGACTGATCGAGATAGAGTCGGTAAATCTGCTGGAGCGACAGATCATCACTCATGCTGAGTCCAATCGTCTGTCCGTCATACTGAAGCTGGACCTTCTGATCAAAACCGTCAATTCTAACAGCAATGGATGACAAGTCGTTTTCAAGAGACGCTTTCGATACCCCCAAATGATTCAGCATCTTTCCATAAGACAACGTGCCGCCATTCAGCACGAGCTGATTGAAGATGGTGATTTCCCTTACTTCGTTTTTCTCAAGAAAGTGTTCAATTTTCATCTTCGTCCGCCCTCTCATCCATCCAGGCTATCAGATTTGTGGTGGCAATCATCTGAGAATAAGCCGGGTTGAAGAAGTAATCGGTCTGCTGCAGATCTTCTAAGGTCTGCTTCGACTGAATAGCCAGCGCCAGCACATTTATTTTTTCAAGTATATTGGCATTTGATATCATCTGGGCGCCCAGCAGCTCATGTGTTTTGGCATCATATACATATTTCAGAGTCACGGTATCAGAATCAGCCAGACTAGTCAGACGCACCTTCTGCCTGTGAGACTCAACAGTCCGGTCAGTAAAGAGACTCTCGGCTTCGGTCATACCTGTGCTGGCTATATACTTACCGAAGACACGGGTACCAATTGTACGCAGCGAACCTTTAAAGGTTCGGGATGGCTCAATCAGATTGGCTGCTGCCACAATACCTGTCCGAACAGCATTATTGATCAATGGAACATAGACTCTGTCTTCTCCCGGTCCTGACAGTTGAATGCAGTCACCCACGGCAAAGACATCTTCGACTGATGTTCTTAAATAGCGGTCGACAGCAATTGTCTGATCGGTATGCTGCTTGATGGTCTC
Organism: Alkalibacterium thalassium; assembly: GCF_900101165.1. Lineage (GTDB taxonomy): Bacteria > Bacillota > Bacilli > Lactobacillales > Carnobacteriaceae_A > Alkalibacterium > Alkalibacterium indicireducens. The sequence continues at coordinate 5,113 of NZ_FNFK01000087.1, forward strand.
ATCCAAAAAAGGCAGATGGGGTCTGACATTCACTCCCATGATAACAGCATAGCTGGTGACAGAACCTTCGCCAAGGCAGACAGTTACTTTCTGGTCTGGTTCCATCTCTATGGAAGAGACCGTTTGTCTCATTCTCAGATCAACGCCCTTTTCAATCATATTCTTCTCGATCGGCTTGATCATATCCTCGTCCAGATACTTGAATAGAACATAATCCATACTTTCTACCAGAGTCACTTGTTTCTCCATTGCGGTCAGTAGATCTGCAGCCTCCACCCCAACTTGCCCTCCACCGATAATCGTAATATGCTCACTTTCCTCAACTTTAATCAAAGCCGCCTGAGCCTCATCGTAACGCTTGTATTTTAGTACACTCTCCTGGGCACTGCCGGTAATTTTCTCAGATAACTGTCTCGATCCCGCCGCTATGATCAGTTTGTCATAAGACAGCTGGTCTGATAAATCGTGCTGGTCATAAGTGATTATTTTTTGAGTCGTGTTGACCTTCTGTACAGTAGCATTTAGATGATACACGATTCCATGCTTATCCAGCTGACCTTCTGTAACGAAACGGGCCTCATCCAAGTCACTAATTTTCTTATCCCAATATAAATGAAGACCGCTTGGTATGTATCCCAGGTTATCCTGCTTTTCAAGCAACAAAATTTCTGCATCCGGATGAATGTGACGTACTTCAAAAGCAGCAGCTACCCCTGCAAAAGATGCGCCTATAATGACTACTCTCATTTTTATCCTCCTCATCAGTCATTTTTGAATCAGTATAACATAAAGAAATGAATTTAAGATGCGCCTCCTGGCTTTGTATGTGTCAAGACTTTGGCGGAAACTTTTTTTCTAGAGATGGTAACTCTTCAATTTTAATATTAAAATGGCTCATTCTGTGTGTTTCATTACCCAAACATTTTCTTCAGTTGTCCCATTGGACTTGATGTGGAACTATAATTAGCTATTTCTCCCATTTTAACGCCTACAGAAGGACGATTAATCTTTTTCAAAACAGCTCTAACAGCGCCTTTAAATTCAGGGACAATGGTTTGTTCAAATGCAGGTAGTTCGGCTCTTAAAGCTTCTAAAAGCGTTCCGTTTTTACGAGCTGAAATAATTGAAGCTAAGTTTCCAGCTCCTTTGGCTGAAAATCCACGCCCTTGACGTTTCATACGATAACTATA
>NZ_FNFK01000015.1 GCF_900101165.1 Alkalibacterium thalassium
ACTTCAAGCTATCGCTTGACCGACATTCATCTCCCACTTTCACTGGTGCTTCGTACCCATACGTTTAGAAGTGGGAGACTTCTTTCGGAATTACGTTAAAGCATCCATGTATTCCTGAGGCCCAATACCTGCCTGATCAGCCATTGCCTCTTGATAACTCTCATCTTCAGTCTTAGCTGTACCCTGCTCATTGTATTCATTGTAATTTGACGTGACGATTTCACCATCTTCAACATTGATAATGAATTCAGCCCGCCAGCCGTTCTCATCATAGTTTGCTTCGACCAGTTCTTAAGTGCCGTCTTCAAAGGTACCATGTGTGACACCAACTTCAGTGGTTCCATTCTCCACGTCGCCTTCATCATCACACGGAATATGTATAAAAAGGATGCGAACAGTACGCATCCTTTTTATAGTTTAATTTTAAGAGAAATCTGATAAGTGCCCGCTCCAATTAAGCTTTGGACGTGTCAGTGTCTGACAGATCTTTTCCTTCTTCAATGCCTTCCTCAATTGTTTCCTGAGCATCTTCGGCCGCATCTTTCGTAATTTCTACGTCGCGTTCTGTCCCTTCTTTGAGAGCGTCTTTGACACCTTCAGCTGTTTCTTTTGCTTCCTGCTTGATTTTATCGAGATTTTTTTCAGTTTCGTCCATATTCGAGCTAACCTGATTGGACAGCTGGTCATAAGTGACCGAAGCATTTTTCAGATATTCTGATCCGGCTTCTTCTACTGTATCTCTTAAATCCGATCCTTTTTGTTTAGCAAGAGACATATACTCTTTAGCCTGCTGTTTCGTTCTGTCAGCTTGATCAGCAATAGTTCCACGCATTTCTTTACCTGACTTAGGTGCGAGCAGAAGTGCGGTCAAGCCAGCTACGGCTGCCCCGACGAATGTTCCCAGTACAAAACTCTCAGTATTTGAATGTTTTTTCATGCTGAATATTCACTCCTTATTTATTACTATCGTGCTTACCCTCTGACTTTACTGCCAACTTTTTTGGCGATTCCGACCGTTGCACCTTTTTTTGATGCGCTGGCAAGATGTGAAGTCAGATTTCTTGTTGATTCGTTCAGGCTTGATACTGATTCACCTAAGTCACCAACAGCCTTGAACAATGGATCAGTCATGCCTAGTTTGCCATTCACGTCATCTAAAGTCGTATTGGATTTATTGAGAAGCCCTTCGACTTCAATAAGTAAATGATCCGCGTCTTTAGTGATCGTGCTCAGGCTCTTATTCGCTTCTTCAATCGTCGTATTCAGTTCTGAAACAATGCCTGCCACTTTAAATAGTACAAAACATAAGCCTAGAACTAAAACTGCAAAAGCACCTGCCGCAATTAATGCAGCTATTTCTCCACCTGTCATATTAATCCCTCTTTCTTCAATTCTGTATAGACTTAGATTACCATTATCCAGCTGATTATTGCAAACAAGAAGGTTCTGAATCCCCCTCAATTAACAAAATTGAAGTATTTAAAAAAACTGGTAGAATATAGATACACTAAAACTCTCTGAAAGGATCGAATCAATTATGTATTTTGCTCGGACTAACGGAACTGAAAATCAGGAAGGACCTACAACTCCTGAAGAAGGATTAAACTTCTTTATTGAATACTGGAATGATATTGACTGGGAAAGTGTTTTTTCTTCAATTATTTTATTCTTCATGCAGCTTATTCTGACTCTGATCATTTTCTTCATTCTGAAAAAAATCGGTAATTATGCCATCGAACTCGTTTTCAAGCGATATATGAAAGAAAAGCAGACTGTACCTAATCGTCTGAACACTTTGTATAAGTTGAGTAAAAACAGTTTTCATGCCATCATCTATTTCTTCCTCGTCTATGCAATACTTGAACTCATGGGTGTACCAGTCGGCACATTAGTAGCCAGTGCCGGGGTCGTCGGTCTGGCACTTTCACTCGGTGCTCAGGGATTTGTATCAGATATAGTCAATGGCTTCATGTTCCTGCTGGAAAAACAGCTGGACGTTGGTGATGTCGTCGAATTGAGCGGTATACTGGGAACCGTTGAAGATGTCAACCTTAAAACAACCAAAGTCAGAGATTTCGACGGAACTACACATTTCATCCCTAACCGATCAATCACAGTCATCAGTAACCGGTCGCGGGCGGATATGCGTGTTATGCTTCATGTCAGATTGTTTCCTGAAACGGATCTAAACAAGGTCAGATCAGTTCTTGAACAAGTCAACCGGGAATGGATTCCCCGATGTGAGGAGATCACTATTGAGCCGACAGAAATTGCCTTTGTCCCCATTGGCGCAGGCCAGATTGCCGCTCAGGTCATAATGTACACCAAGTCCGGTACTGAATTTGCTATGCGTAACCTCTTCTACGAGAAATACGTCGATGCTTTAAGGGAAGCAGGTATTGAACTGCCTAAAGTCAACCTAGATATTCAGACACCATAATCAGAAATATATATAGTGAGCACTCTTGCCGGTCAGACAGGGTCAATCCCGTCTGACTGGCTTTTATTTTGTCAAATAGATTCAATTATGTTTATTTACACGAAGCGTTCTGCGATTCGTTTCCTTATTAAAAAGAAATTCTTTACTCTCTTCTTCGGTATCCCGATAGATGTTAATTGAGTAAATTGGCAGTCAGCTGTCTAAAGAGTTACGTTTTAAGATCACACTCCTATGGGTCACGTTCAGTCACTTCCTGCTTTCTCTCAGCCTACTTGAGCTCCCATTAGTGCAGTTTCTGCTGAACCGAAGGGGGAAACTTACCGTTAGAACCATTCTAATTTCAGTTCAGGCAGAGTGATCGAATAGAAGTCTTCGCTAAACCCCTTATAGTCAAAGTTCATGAAATTCTTTGACTTATTAATGCCGTTAGATGGCTTCTAGTTACAGCTTATGAAATTATAGCTGTCTTAAATGCCGTTAAACGGCCTCTAGTTACAGCTTATGAAATTATAGCTGTCTTAAATGCCGTTAAACGGCCTCTAGTTATAGTTCAGTCAAGGACAACCTTTGACTGATGCTCTTAGACAACTCCTAATTACACTTTCTCTAACAATATGGACGATAAAATCACATTAGACTCCCCTCTAGTCTCAGTTTAGATAAGCTATCGAAGCATCAATTATCATTAGACTGCACTCCCACGACACTTATTATCTTTCCATAAGAAAAGCAGCCGATTGAACTGCTGCTTTCCTATAAATTATTTGAGAACTGACTCTTTCTTCACTTCTTCATCCCGGTTTAGCTTTTCCTGAGTTTTTTCTCTGACATCATACAGCTTTTCAAACTCATGGGCAATTCGATTGGTCCCTTTGAGTATTTCACTGCGGGTGATGATGCCTTTGAAATAATTATCGTCATCTACTACGGTGATGAAGGCATGATTGACTAAGGCATGAAGAACCTCTTCCAGTTCAAAGTCTTCTTTCACCACAGGATAGTCTGTATCCATTACTTCTCTTACTTCAATTTCTCCCAATTTCTCAAATTCGACATCTTCAATATTCATGATTGCCTGAAATATTGTCGGCATGGATATCAGCCCACACATTTTTGATTCATCATCAAGAACGGGAACAACTGCATATTTATCAGATGTTAAAATAAGTAAAGCGTGATTCAGTCTGTTCTTTAAACCTACGACAGCAACTTCTTCTGCAGGTTTGACAAGGGCCCCTTCACTAGAGATAAGTAATGATTTTATTTTCTCACCTATCAATTTATTCACTCCTCGTATCTAGTCTTCTCATATATTTTACCCTTTATGACATATTATCCCAACTAAAAAGGTGTATAAGGTGAATTTTCTTAGAATAATTTTGCACGTGATTACCTTAAGCTACAATATGAGGGGTTAAGTCATTATAATAATGGCAATATGATGAGAATCCTGATCAGTCAGTGAGATTAAATGATTTAGTCAGTTCTTTAACTTCATTATGATCACGGTCATAGTATATGAACGAGACCTGGTGATTGTCTTTATCCAAATCCATGATCAGATATGTGCCTATCTCTCGATCTCTGGGCTGGGCAATGCTTCCGGGATTTATGAAAAAGATGCCGTCTTCTTCTTCCACTTTCGGGATATGGGTATGTCCGTAGAAGGCGAACTGACAGTTCTCTTCTAGTGCACGTGTCTTCAGTTCATTATAGGACCGCTTCACGCCATGGCGATGTCCGTGGACAATCAGGAAGCGGTCCCCTTCCAGTTCCTCCACTCGTTCAGTTTTAAAGCCTTCTGCTATATCCATATTACCTCTTACCGTTCTGTAATTCTGCCACAACGGATGGGTTTCAAGTAGTTCTGAGTCCCCGCAGTGTATCCACTCATCGGCTTCTTCCTGATAAATCGAAAGAAGTTCCTCCATATAGTAGGTATTGCCATGATTATCACTGACGCAGATTATTCTCATTGAGCTTTCCTCCTCATTGGTTTTGAAGCCAGTCGTCGAAAACACTTTCCAAATTTTCCAGTGCCACTGCCCTATGACTGATTTTATTTTTTTCCTCCTCAGTCAGTTCTGCCATGGTCTTTTTCTTGTCCTCCAGATAGAACAGAGGATCATAACCAAATCCGTTTTCTCCTCTAGGGACACCGATTATTTTCCCAGCTACTTCCCCATCGACTACCAGAGAGTTTTTGCCTGGCATCGCAAGAGCAAGTGAACAGTGGAAGACAGCTGTCCGGTCTTCATCTTTGACATCTGCAAGCTCATTCAGCAGTTTAGCGTTGTTTTTTGCATCATTCTTCTCTTCTCCAGCGTAACGTGCCGAATAGACTCCCGGCTGACCATGAAGAGCTTTTACTTTCAAGCCGGAATCGTCCGCAAGCACAAGCGTCTCAAACTGTTCAGCTATCGTTTCTGCTTTAAGCAGGGCATTTTCTTGAAAGGTAATTCCTGTTTCTTCAATATCCGATACCTCGGGGTAGTCGAGAAGTGTTTGTACGGCATAGCCTTTCTTATTGAATAAAGCTTCAAATTCACTAGCTTTTCCTTTATTCCTTGTTGCGATCACTATTGTCTTGGTCAGTTCATTCACTTAAATCAATCCTTCTAATGATATATGTGCTATTTCCAGTGAATCATTCTCCATCCATTCAGCTGCGATTACTCTGAACAGTTCTGCATCTCCAGTCGTGAATATTTTCATCATCGGAGATTGGTGGTCTGCTTCCGCTTCGAGTTGTTCCTCTTTAAGAACATCTCTGATCGATACTGCAGTCAATGCTCCAGAATCAATCAGCTTGACTTCTTCGCCCATCACTTTCTGGATATAGTCGGACAGGAGCGGAAAATGTGTGCAGCCTAGTATCAGCGTATCTATAGTCTGTATTTTCAGAGGTGCTAGCTTTTCAGCTACGACCTGTTCTGCATCTGCACCAGTGTGCTGATTTGCTTCCACAAGATCGACAAATTCTGGGCAGGCCAGGCTGGTAACCTCTACAGTTTTTCTTTCTCTTGCAATCGACTCTGAATAGAACTGCGAGTCTACTGTACTCTGAGTTGCGAGCACTCCTATGTGCCCTGTTTCAGATAGTCGGGCTGCTTCTCTGCTTCCGGCACTGATGACGCCGATTACCGGGATATTAAGTTTTTCTTTCAGGAGAGTCAGTGTTAATGCTGTGGCAGTGTTGCAGGCTATGACGATCATTTTTACATCCTGAAGCAGTAAAAAATTCACAAGTTCTTCCGTATACTTGATAATTTCTTTTTCTGTGCGGTTACCGTAAGGATTTCTGGCACTGTCTCCGATATAGATGAATGATTCATGAGGAAGCAGATGCTTGACAGCTTTTAAGACTGTGAGGCCTCCAATACCGGAATCCAGTAAACCTATGGGTCTATTTGACATACTTAACAACCTTTACTTTCAGACATCACAAACACCGATGTCATAATTTTAGTTAATTGTTGACAGATTTTATCTATCTGACTAGAATCCAGGACACAAACACTGTAAAATAGTAACAGATGTTCCAGTCTCTATATAATTATAAAGAATCCGGCTATAAATATAAAGACTTGTCGCTCCAATTATAGAAGTCAAGAGTCAAAACGGACATCATTCAATTTATTTTTTATAATTATCTACTATTGATCGAGGTGAAAGAATGACTAGTAACACTAACTTGCATCCCCCGCATCAAGGTATTTTACTTCTTAGAGATTCACTGCTTCCTAATCTTCTGAAAGAAGACCAGTCTGACATATTATACTGGGCCGGAAAAGAGCTCGCCAGAAGTCATACCTTTACCAGCCTGGAAGACATCATCTCCGCTGTAAAAGAAGCTTCTTTTGGTACCTTGACGCTTCTGGAACAGAAGAAATCGTCTTATCTTTTCCAGCTTCACGGTGAGATTGTTCATTTGAGACTAAGTGAGCATACGGATGCCGATTTTTCTCTGGAAACGGGTTTTCTGGCACAGGCCATACAGACTTACACAGAAACCTATACTGAAGGATCATTCAATATCGTCAGAAAGAAGAAGGTTGTAGAAATTATTCTTCAAGCTGACAGAAAAGAAGCTGTGGACTAAAAGTGTAAGAAGGCAGATAGTTTAGCAATCGTATTTGACCGACAGTCCAGCGAACTGCTGATCACAATCGCTTATGTATCTGCCTTTTTCTGCAGCCATAATTTCATTGAATTTACTCCACTGGCGGCACTCATACTAACCAGTTCAACGTTATTGTTTCCGAACTGCACACCTGAGACAATCTGACCATATGCCTTGAACCGTTGAAGGCAGTGTCCGGAAGCATCTATTACGCTCATGCTGGGATAATCAATTTGAATTCCACCATAATGGTAAGGGACGATTATGCCGCTGCTTACAAGATTCCTGATCAAGGGCTGCTGCAGGCTTAATGAACGTTTCAAGTCGGTATCCTGTCCCGTACAGTTGACTACAACATCTGCATAACTCATGTCTCCCTGCTCCGTTTCCAGCTCAAACTCTGAATGCTTTTTCGTTATCTTTTTCAAGTCTTTTACTACTTTAATATCCTCTTTGTAGAGATGCTTGATCAGATAAGTGGCAGTTTTTTGAGGCAAGGGTGCTTTGAATCGCTGCCACTGCTTTCCGTAGGTCTGTATAAATTCATCTTTTTCCTCGTCCGGCAGATTGATCCAGATAATAGGGTAACATTTTCTCATATGTCGGATCAGCGACTGGAATTCACCCAATGATTCTGTGTATGTCAGATCCATGGCCATACCCCGCATCGTACCTTTACCTAAATTTTTCCATATCCATTCAGCATTGATTCCGTGCTCGTCCATTTCTTTTAAAAACCAGCCTTTAACAAGAGAGAGTGTGATCTGTTTTCCACCGGCAATCAGATCGCTTACTTTATCCTGGCAGAAGTAATGCATCGTGACTGAGGGCTCATTCCCCCTCACTGATGAAAATAAACCGTCTCTTGAGTAAAATGTAATTTCAGAGAGTGGGTATTCTTTTCTCAAAAACAGCAAGGCGTCCAGAGCAGTAAGCCCTGTCCCGATCAGAGCGATTTTTTTCTGTTCAACCGACATCATTAATTGCCTGTCTGCGGGATATGGATCGTAGATATACCCTGGTGTCCCGATCAGCTGGTACGGGTCCTGATAGGCTAGGTGTCCTGCTGCCAGATGGACCATTTCAACCCGCTGACTGGCCTTTTCTGTCACGATTCTATAGGTATCCTCATCCAGCTTTTCAATATTCTGTACGTCTTCGTATATCACCGTATAGTTCAATGTCTCAAGCCAGATGCTCATCTTCTCTTTTAAGTATTCTCCGAACCAGCTCCGTGGTAAGTGAGTATGATAAACGGTTTCTGCTGATTTATTTTCTTTGATCCAGTTTAGAAAATCTTCTGGATCATCCGGTTCGATTGTCATCGTTTCTGTATACTGATTGATCAGCAGGCTTTCATCATCTGACCTGTAAGGAAACCCTGTTCCAAACTGATCAGACCGGGTATATAGAAAGAGTTCCAGATCAGCTATTTCATCAGTAGAAAACTGCCTGTTCAATTCTCTTATTATGCTGATACCAGCTACGCCCATTCCTACGATAGCTACTTTCATTCTTGTCCTCCTCAAACCTAAACATAGTCCCTTACATTTTAACAGATAAACTCATTTTCAGGCATAAAAAAAGTGCTACCCTATTCCTCTTTAAAAGAAAAGATAAACACTTTGCTGTTATAAATTGACATTTAAAGGCACACTGTTGATGATCAGGGATTCGTTATCAATAATTTTAATAAATCTTATCTCACGTGCATCCCAGCTCATCAAGTCATTGAAAGAGTAGGCATTTTTACGAAGAACAACATCCAATGGACAATCAAGTTCATCGTCTGCATTATAAAAGACATCGCGGTCCTCTACCTGGAGTTCCACTGATTTATCTTTACATTCAATTATATACTTGTACTGAATCGTTGTTGACAGCACAGTTTGACATTGTTCATTCTGTGACATGTGACCGCTCTCCAAACTGGAAAAATATGTATAAATGATCCACAGGGGTTGTAGAAAAGATTGAATGTTCAGATCTGGACTGTTATTTAATCCTGTTACACCACTATTCTATAATAGTCTTCATTAAAATGATAGGCTCTTTCGGTCTATTACCGATTATATCCATTGAAATGTCATAAAGCATTCACATTTATACACTTAAATCATTACAGATTCTGTCTACTATTCTGAACTATCTTTTGATATCTTTCAAGAGAACGCTTTTAACTATTTAAACATAATTACATTAAGGTTATATGACAAGATTGTATTTTATTCATGAATTACCAGTGTAGTGCATAACTTAGGTATTGTAACTATTCTATTCCACTTTTCAGGGTCTGAACAGAAAAATTCCGCCACCTTATGATAAGGCAGCGGAATATCTGTCAAAGCGATGATTATTTGTGTTTAGCCAGCGTTTCTTCGATCTGTTCTTTGCTGTGGTAACCGATCAGCTTATCTACAACTTCTCCGTCTTTAATTACAAGAAGTGTTGGAATACTCATGATACCAAACTTGCTTGGTGTCGCCTGATTTGCATCAACGTCCATTTTGAAGTAGTTCACACTGCCGTCGGATTCTTCGTTCAGCTCGTCGATGACCGGTGACTGCATACGACAAGGCCCACACCATGTTGCCCAAAAGTCGACTAAAGCCAATCCTGAATTTGTTTCCTGTTCAAAGTTCTGATCTGTTAATTCTCTAACCATTATTGAACCTCCTATAAGTTTACTGAACTTACTTATTAAAAGTAAGCCGCTTAATCCATTGTCAGTATAGCAAAATTTAGTACCCTTGTCTAGCTTTTGAATCTGATTATTTAAAGGTCACGATCGTGGCACCACTTCCGCCCTGATTTGCCGGAGCATCTTCGTAAGTTTTGACTTGAGAGTGTTTTTTAAGATATTGATGCACACCTTTTCTGACTGCGCCTGTTCCCATACCATGAATGACAGTCACTTTAGGGTAGTTGGCAAGTAGAGCCTGGTCAATGTACTGATCCACGCGATTGACTGCTTCTTCCACACGTTCGCCGCGTACATCGATTTCAGTCGACACACCGGATGATGAGGTCCTTTTGACTGACACCCGGCGGTCCGCTTCCTTCTCATCTTCGATCTGAATAAGATCAGCTTCAGGCAATTTCATTTTCAGCATCCCCATCTGCACGACCCAATGCTTCCCATCAGCTTTTTCAATGATCGTGCCTTTCTGTCCGAAAGACTGAACGGATACAGAATCGCCTACTTTAAGTGTCTTTTTCTGCTTCTGCTTCTGAAGAACTTTATTTTTCTTAAGCGTCTCTTCTTCTTTTCTCAGTCCGGACAATCTTGACTGGGCATCGATCAGTTCATGTTCTTTCAGATTACCTTGCTGACCGCCGTCAAGCTGACGCTGTCTCAGCTCCTTAATGATTCGTTCAGACTCTGCTCTCGCCTTGTCAACAATAGCATTGGCTTCTTTTTCTGCCTTTTTCTTCAGCCTGTCTTTTTCATTCTGATAGTCTTCGAAGGCAGTCTTCAATTCCCTATGAAGTGCCTGAGCTTGTTTCAAGTCTTTTCTTGCCTTGTCAGCCTGCTGTTCGGCTTCATTTCGTCTTGTCTCCAGATCCTGGATCATCTGGTCTACACTCTGGCTTTCTCCACTCATCAGCTGTCTGGCAGAATCAATGATCACGTCATCCAGTCCAAGACGTTTGGCAATCTCAAAAGCATTACTGCGTCCAGGTATCCCTATAAGCAGGCGATAGGTCGGGCTGAGTGTATCTACATCAAACTCCATGCTGGCATTGATCGTTTCCGGGCGGTTGTATCCATATGCTTTCAGTTCAGGATAATGGGAGGTGATCATAACAAAACTGCCTCTCTGAGCGATAGCATCAAGAAGCGCAATGGCCAGCGCCGCCCCTTCCTGAGGATCGGTCCCCGCTCCAAGTTCATCCAGAAGAACCAGACTTTTCTCATCGATTTGTTCAAGAATCGATACGATATTAGTCAGATGTGATGAGAATGTTGACAGACTCTGCTCGATCGACTGCTCATCTCCAATATCTGCGAGCACACTGGAGAAGATCCCCATTGTACTGTCTTCTTCAACTGGCAGGAAGAGCCCCGACTGGCCCATCAGCTGCAGGAGACCCAATGTTTTAAGAACCACTGTTTTTCCGCCGGTATTTGGTCCGGTAACGATCATCGTCTTGTAGTCTTCACCAATAATGATGTCATTTGCTACAACTTCCCCTTCATTCAGAAGAGGATGACGTGCCTTTATCAACGCAACGTGATTGTCTTCTGACACATCAGGTTTCACTGCTTTGATAGCTTGGGCATAACGACCTTTGGCCTGAATGACATCCAGCTCGACCAGACTGTTCAGTTGAGCCGAGATAGCTTCTCTGTATGGTTCGATTTCTTCCGTCACTTCTTTGAGAATACGGTCTATCTCATTCCTTTCAGCCACTTGATACTGTCTTAACTGATTGTTCAGATCGACCACGCTTTGCGGCTCTATAAAGAGTGTCTGTCCCGTTGAACTCTGGTCGTGGACGACTCCTCCAAATGTATTTCTGTTTTCCTGTTTGACCGGAATCACATATCGGTCGTTTCTCATTGTAATAATAGCGTCAGTCAGAAAACGGGCTTGGGGGCCTCTGACTATGCTTTCCAGCTTCTGGCGGGTACGGCTTTCCGTCTGCCTGATGCCTTGTCTGAGTCCTTTAAGCTTGGAACTGGCATCGTCCAGCACATATCCCCCTTCATCGACTACAGAAAATATAGTCCGTTCAAGTTTAGCAAAGGTATCCAGCCCACTGACTTTCTCATACAGCTGTTTTAAAGGGACCGCTTCTTCCTGTGCTTTAGAAAAGAATATTTTTATTTCACGAATTGTTTTCAGGATTCGACCGATCTGCGCTAGTTCCAGACCATTGAGCGTTCCCTGTATCCGCACCCGGTTGAGGTGAGGACGAATATCTTCATAGGCTGCAAGCGGCATTCCTCCTTTTAGTCTCAGAAGCAAGACGGCGTCTTCCGTTTCTTCAAGCTTTTCAGTGATTTCTTTAATGTCTGTTATTGGATGCAGCTGACGCGACCGTTCCCTTCCTAATGAAGAAACGGTATATTCGGATAACTGCTGTATAACTTTTTCAAATTCCAGTTTTTTAAAGGATGCCTGAACTGTCTTCATTCATTTTCTCTCCTTATTGTTCCCACTTATAGCGGGAGCCTTACTAATTTTCTTTTAAGTTTCCGGACAAAAAAGGATGGCCTCCAGAGCCTCATACTGTCTCCTTCGATCCATCCTCCATTTATAAATGTCTATTCTTCAAGTCCTTCTATGACCCACCATTCGTAAAACTGTCCGGATAATTCCGGTGTCGTCGTTACAATATTTCGCGCCACATTGCTTGCTTCAAACTGATTCTGAATGATCGGCAGTGGTACGGTCGATAGGACGAACAGTACGAGAAACAGCCCGATGTAGTGGACCACAAAACTGATCAGTGCTCCTCCAATAGCGTTGAGGGTTCTGACAACTGGGATGTCCGCCAGGAAATTGAACAACCCGCCGATCAGTCTTGTCACCAGCCAGCCTGCAAACAGGATGAGGATAAATGAAATTCCTTTATAGAAAGCCCCGTCAAGATTGAACAGGAGATCCATGCTGTATAAAACGAATGGATTGGCCGATGTCGACGTAGGTGTCGGATAGGGAATCATCATTTCAGCAAAGCCACTGAGCTGCTGATAGTAGGTCAATGCAAACCAGAATGATAAAGCATACCCGATAGTCAGCACCAGCTGAAGGACGAGTCCCCGTCTGGCTCCGCTGTACAGGGACAGCAGTAGTATAAATAAAATAATAAACGTTAATATCATAATTGTCTCCTTGTCTGAAACAACAGAAGCCGATTCTGCTTTTACTCTAAGTGTTCCAGTTTTTTCTTGATGTCTTTCAGTTCTTTGCGCATAGTCAGCTGGTCAGATACAGCATTGATTGCAAGCAGGATCGCACGCTTTTCGTTACTTAAACCTTTTGTGAGTTCTTTTAACTGCTTCATCTGTTCATCCACTGTTTCAGCTACGGTTTTCATGTGTTCCTGTGATTTAGGTCCAACGATAGTGTAGCTCTCTCCGTCAATGGTTGCTTTATAACGTCGCTTTCCCTCCGGCATGAATAAGCCTCCTCGCTTCGCAAATTCTTTCTTATAATAACATGAATCCATGATTTATGCATTATATCGACCGTCATTTCTGAAATTTCGAGCTCTTCTTCTGACACTAAACAAAAATGCTGCCTTTCCCTTCTCAATTAAAGACCCTGCGTCTTTAATGTGAGAGGTAATCGGCAGCATTTACCTATTTATTGCTCAACTAAAAGTCGATTTAACGAATGTCAGCCTGGACTCGCTCGACCAGTGCCTGTTTCACTTTTTCGAAGTCTGAATTGACTTCTTCTTCTTTCAAGGTCGCTTCCGGATTCAGATAAGACAAGGTATAAGCTAGAGATTTCTTGCCTGCTTCGATATTGTCTCCCTGATATAGATCGAACAGGCGGATTGAACGAAGCCATTTGCCTCCTACCTCTGTCATCACATCCATGACTTCTGCGTGAAGAACGGATTCATCTACGACAAAAGCAATATCTCTGGATGTTCCAGGGTATTTGGGAATTGATTCATAGGTCAAAGTGTCCTGCTCATTCGCAAGCAATGGCTCCATGTTCAATTCAAAAACAACAGTATCATTCAAATCACGGTCCTGAGCAAGCTGAGGATGCAGCTGTCCAATAACTCCGATGTACTGTCCGTTCCATAATACTTTAGCAGTACGTCCTGGGTGCAGTTCAGGCAATTCTTTAAAAGGGACGAAGGAAATGCCTTCAAGAACGCCGAGAGTATCGAGCCACTCTTCCACGATGCCTTTGACCGCAAAGTAATCGACACGTATTTCAGTTTCCTGCCAGCTGTTCTCCACTAATGAGCCTGTCATGACGCCTGCCACATGAGTCGTTTCTTTCGGCAAGTCTTTTTCCTGTCGAGTAAAAATGCGTCCAATTTCAAACAAGGCCACATTCTTTGTCTGACGGGCGACGTTATATTGAACATTGTCGAGCAGGCCACTCAAAAGACTTTGTCTCAAGGCTTTATGCTCTTCGCTCATCGGCCAGTCGAGTTCTACTGGTGCGCTCTCCTCCAATGAGAAGGCTGCTGCTTTTTCTGTAGTAGTTAATGCATAGCTGATTGCCTGCCCCAGTCCGCAGCCTTCCATATAATGTCGGGTGAAACGAGTCAGCTTCTGGGCATGAGTCAGTTCTCCCGGTACTGATTCACTGCGAGGCAAGGTAGAAGGGAGCTGATCGTAGCCGTAAATACGGGCCACTTCTTCAAGAAGATCCGCTTCAATACTGATGTCCCAGCGTCTTGGAGGAACCGTTACACTGATTTCATCCACAGTCACGCTGTTTTCGAAACCCAGTCGGTTAAAGATATTTTCAACTTCGCCAACCGTCAAGTCAGTACCAAGAGAGCCGTTTATTTTATTTAGAGTAGTCGTTACAGTCTGATAAGCAGGTTCTTCCGAGACAACTTCTGCCGTACCGGATACGACCTGACCCTTACCTAATGAGGCAATGAGAGCCGCCGCATGGTCCAGCGCATCCTGCACTGTTTCTTTGTTCAGACCTTTTTCAAACCGTGAACTGGATTCACTTCTCAAGTTCAGTGCCTGTGCAGTCTTACGGATCAGGCTGGATTCGAATACAGCTGATTCCAGTGCAACAGTTTTTGTTTCTCCAGTGACATGTGTATTTTCTCCACCCATGACTCCTGCAAGAGCAACCGGATCTGCTCCATTAGTGATGACAAGATTGTCTGAAGACAACTTTCTCTCCTGTCCATCCAATGTGACTAGAGTTTCAGATCCTCTGGCACGTCTAACCAGGATGTCTTTTGAGTTCAATGCATCATAGTCGAAGGCGTGAAGAGGCTGACCATATTCAAGCATGATGTAGTTTGTCACATCGACTACTGCATCGATCGGACGGATGCCTGCATGCATGAGTTTGCGTTGCAGCCACAAGGGACTTTCAGTTACAACAAGGTCCTTGATAACTCGCATTTTATAGATCGGGTTGTCTTCACTGTTCTCTACTGACACATTGACATATTCATCTACAGAATCCGTCGGGTCTTCGCTCAGATTGACTCCAGTAAACTTGGGTGTCTGTTCAAGTATCGCTCCAGCTTCATAAGCGACACCTCTCATACTCAAGGCATCGGCCCTGTTCGGTGTGATATCCAGTTCGATGAATGCATCATTCAGACCAAGATACGGCAGGGCATCTTCTCCAATTTGAGCGTCTTCCGGAAGCACATAAATACCCTCCTCAGAATTTTTAGGAATCACTGAGTCAGAAAATCCCAGTTCTTCAAGCGAACAGATCATCCCATTTGAGACGACTCCTCTCAGCTTGCTTTTCTTGATCTTCAATCCATTCACCAGTCGTGCGCCCGGCAAGGCGACAATGACTTTTTGTCCGGCCTTTACATTCGGTGCGCCGCAGACGATCTGTATCGGTTCGTCCTGTCCGACTTCTACTACAGTTACGTTCAGGTGATCGGAATCTGCCATACGTTCAGCAGTCAGCACATGACCGACGACGATATTTTTCAGTTCATTGGCCGGTTCACTCACACTGTCGACTTCGATCCCAGTTAGTGTGATCTGTTCTGCCAGTTCACGAGGAGAGACTCCCGACAGGTCCAGTGATTCATTCAGCCAGTTATAAGATACTTTCATGTTATTCTACCCTTTCCTCTTGAATTGTGTTAAGAAACGCTGGTCGTTCAAATAGAAGTGACGGATATCATCCACTCCATATTTAAGCATGGCAATACGGTCTGGCCCTAAACCAAAGGCAAAGCCACCGTATTTAGATGAATCCACGCCAGACATTTCCAGCACATTCGGATGAGTCATACCGGCTCCCAGGATTTCGATCCAGCCGGTTTTCTTGCAGACGTTACATCCTTCACCGCCACATTTAAAGCAGCTCACATCCACTTCAACAGAAGGCTCTGTGAACGGGAAGTAACTTGGTCGCAATCTGATTTCTCGTTCTTCGCCGAACATTTTCTTAGCCAGCAGTTCCAGGGTCCCTTTCAGATCGGCCATAGTGATATTCTCATCGATGACCATCCCTTCGATCTGGTGGAACTGATGAGAGTGCGTCGCATCATCCGTATCTCTTCGGTATACCTTACCAGGGCTGATCATTTTCAGAGGCCCTTTTGAAAAGTCGTGATTCTCAAGCGTACGAGCCTGAATTGGTGAAGTATGTGTACGCAACAGTACATCCGGCGTGATGTAGAACGTATCCTGCATATCTCGGGCCGGGTGATTCTGAGGCAGGTTGACCCGTTCGAAGTTATAGTAATCAGACTCCACTTCGTTTCCTTCAATAATCTGATAACCCATACCTAGAAACAGATCCTCTATATCTTCCATGATCTGAGTAAGCACGTGTGTCTGCCCCTTTTTCACCTGTCTACCTGGAAGCGTCACATCGATTGTTTCTGCTTCTAGCTGTTTCTGTAATGCTTCTTTTTCAAGGCGTTCCTTTTTCTGATTAAGCACGGCAGTCAGTTCATCTCTAACTTCATTCGCTTTCTTACCGATAACTGGTCGCTGCTGCGGAGAAACATCTTTCATTCCTTTAAGAATACTTGTTATTTCCCCTTTTTTTCCTAAATAGCTGACACGGATCGCTTCTATTTCCTTTACAGACTCAGCTGAATCGATGTCAGTGACTGCTTTAGCCAGTACACCTGTTAATTGTTCTTCAATTCCCATCTTCATACTCCTTTAATAAATTATTTAACATACAAAAAGACCCCGTCCCAATAGAGGGACGAGGTCAACACGCGGTACCACCCTTGTTCAGAAGCCACTGCTTCTGCACTCATGCATAACGGCGCATACCGGGATTTTAATTACCGATCCATGTCTAACCCTGCAGATATGTGCAGAGTACACGATGAAAGTGAACTTCAAGAGACTCCTCAGTCAATGCTTTCAGCCTAGGCACTGTTCTCTGGTACTGATCGGTCATCTCTACTCTTTTTCATCTATCGTTTAAGTTATTTAATTCAGTATCACAAATCCACTGATTTGCCCACTCCTGCACTTCATTCATGACATTTCTTAAAGCTTTACCTTTAGCTGTCAGGCGGTAGCCTGAACGGATATCGCACGTGTCATCCAAGTCTCTCGTCACGATTTCTTCTTTTTCCAGTTCTTTCAACCGTTCAACTAGTACCCGATCGCTGACTCCTGGTATTGCCTGAGAGAGATCTTTAAACCGACGAGGTCCATCCAACAATACATCAATGATTAATCCAGTCCATTTTTTCCCAAGTATTGAAAAAGTCTGCTCGAATCTGGGGCATATCACCTTTTCAGATTCTTTTGTCTGTGCCATTTCGATCATATATTGTCACCTCTTCTTTCACGTCTTTCAGTATACCATTATACTAAAGAAATGTGTAGAAGCTAATACTTATTTTTAGGAAGTTTAGGATTTCGTTCACAATTGTACTATAACAGGTTAAAGGTGTTCAAGAAAGAACGTTGCAATTGAGAAATAAATCAGAAGTCCAAGTGCATCATTAATCGTCGTAATAAATGGTCCTGAGGCAACTGCGGGATCGATCTTGAATTTATTGATAATGACCGGGATAATTGCACCAATCACCGTTGATAGACTGACTGTAATAAACATGGACACACTAATGATGAAGGCCAGTACTGCATTGCCGTAGAAGACAAGAACGATACCGATCAGAACAGCGGCAGCAACCAGCCCCATCAGCATCCCTGCACCCAATTCATTTTTAACAGTCTGGAAGAAGCTGTCTTTATCTCTGTCGTCATCAATCGTCAGATTACGTACCGCAACAGCCAGTGACTGGGTCCCTACGTTCCCTGCCGTATCCATGATCATCGGAATGAATGCTGCCAGAAGTACGACCGAGTCCAGGGTTTCTTCAAATGCCCCAATCAGTCCACCAGTGATCATCCCAAGGAAGAGAAGGATAACGATCCAGGGTGTGCGTGACTTCGCTGTACTGAACGGTGTGACTTTAGTTTTACGGTCATCATCACTGCGCTTGATCGCAGCGAATTCGTTAAAGTCTTCCGTTACCTCTTCTTCCAGGACATCCATGACATCATCGACAGTAACGATCCCCTGCATTTTGCCTTCATGGTCAAGGACTGGTATGGCAAGCAGGTCATAATCCTGAATGATGCGGGCGACCTGTTCCTGGTCTTCATCGATGCGCACTGAAACGACCTGGTTGAACATGATGTTTTCAACCGTTTCAGTTTCAGGAGAGAGCAGCAAGTCTCTGAGCGAGAGCACGCCGACCAGTCTTTCCTTCTCATCTACAACATATAAGTAATAAATCGTCTCAGCTTCGCGACCGATCTGTCGCAGCTGTTCGATGACTTCTGTCAGAGTCTGCTTATAATGGATAGCAATGAACTCTTTGGTCATAATGGATCCGGCTGTTTCCGGTGCATACGACAGGAGTTCCTGAACACGTTGACTTTCTTCCTCATCCATCATAGCGAGCAGAGTCTGATTATCTGTTTCGTCACTTTCAGTCAGGAAGTGAGCCACATCATCTGCTGCCATAAAGTTGAATACTTGAGCCATGTATTCATCTGGTAAATAGTGAACTGCATCTTCTTGGTCTTCTGTTTCCATCCATTCGAAAATTTCTGCAAATTCTTCAGGACTTAAAAATTCGGAAATTTTCCTCTTCTTTTCAGGATATAACAAATGAAAGACTTCGTGCTGGTCCCGATCATGCAGTCTCAGGAACAATTCTCTGAATGCCTCGCGGTCATTCTTTTTTGCAGCCAGAAAAATCTGGTCATACGTTTTCTGCTTGTTGCTTTTCATTAATTTCATAGGTAATCGTCCTTTCTATTTTAATCGGGCTAAGCGAATAACCTGATTTTTTAACTTCTTTAAATTTATACCCGATACACAAGGGAACAGGGTCCATCTTCGCTTCACCTCCGTAAATTAGCTGGTCAATAACCTCTTTGTGTGTTATCTATCATTATAAATAAAAAAACACGCCAATAAGAGCGTGTAAAGAACATGAATACAGAGTTCATCTTCATACACCTCTGTCGTTGAGCTTCAGCTTCATATGGCATAGAGTCTGTTTCAGTCTCAGCTACATTAAAAATCCCCTTCATCCGAAGATTCCTGCTGACCCATTGGCGTCTTTGGACATTTCTGGGCAGTAGCGTGTCTCCATATGGGAGCCTCACCTAACAAGGTCATTCGTTTTCCTACATAATTATAACGAATGTGAGTGATTTGTTCAAGCAATAGTTATTATCCCTTAATATAAATAAGTTGACTCCTGTCCAATATGAAGAGTTAGAAGGACAGGATACATTCGATACTGATCAGTTTGATACCTATTTAGTCCATTATGTGGGCGGCCGTAAAGAACTTGTATTTATGGAAGACAATGAACAGATCTATAAATCGATATATGGCATATTCATCACTACAAATTCTATATTTCACACTTTTGATGTGACATGTCGTCCGTCTTGGCTCCTGTCCAAGTTGATATGCCCCATTTACCTCCTTCCCTGCCACAAAGTTTTAAATAAACTGTCACTTAATTCCTCTCTTTCTACCTGTTTGTTCATGCTATACTTGAAATACATGAGAGCACCTACTGAGCCACCAAGTAGTCAGCATTAGATGCTCTTTTTGTTTCCTGTGAGAGACCATCCGGTTCATAAAGCCCGTCTCCAGGCAGACACAAAAACTTAATATGAGGAGAATGAACACATGAAGAAACGCTTAGTGATGATCACACTGCTGATGAATCTGATCATCCCCTACTTTATCTACTCAGCTCATGCTGAAGAAGCATCCGGTCCATTTGACTCCCAAAGCAGACTGCTTGCTTCGGAACTGGACGAGGATAGTGAAGATTTCGAGGAATTTGAAGAATTTGAAACGATTGATGAATACAATAATGATTTTGAGGATGTTCCAGCGGACGAATTAGAACGAGCCAGAGTCATTGAAGTCCTTCCAGGTGACGGTCCTGGTCTGGATGAAGGGTTCTATCAAGAAATACAGACAGTTCGCGTTGAAATCCTTTCAGGTGACCAGGAGGGCGAGGAAGTCGAGGCTATCCATACCCTTACTGGAAATCCGGGTTCCGACTTTGAAGTGGAGCCTGGAGACAGAATTCTGATCAGCGTCATTGAAATTGGCGGGGAGTCTCAGGTTCATATCGTTGAGTACGAAAGAGATCGAACAATATATATCGTACTGGCTCTGTTCGTTATCCTTCTTATCCTGCTTGGCGGGCTGAAAGGACTGAAGACGATCCTGACTCTCGCTTTGACCGTGTTCCTTCTATTAAGAGTACTCATTCCCGGCCTGCTTGCAGGATACAGCCCGATACTCATGACTATCCTGATTTCTCTTATCATTACGGTGGTCACTATTTTGACAGTCGGCGGCCTGAACATCAAATCCATTGCTGCCATCACAGGTGTATTGGGTGGGGTACTGATCTCGGGACTCATAACTTATATCGTCGGGAACCAGATCAACTTGACTGGACTGTCCGGTCAGGAAGCTATGATGCTCATGTATATCCCACAAAATGTGGACTTTAATTTCAGTGGCTTGCTTTTCGCGGGGATCATCATGGGTGCACTTGGTGCTGTGATGGATGTCGGCATGTCCATTGCTTCTGCTATGGAAGAAATACGGATGGCTGACCCGACTGTTTCTACAAAACGCCTGATTCTATCAGGTATGAATGTCGGAAAAGATATTATGGGAACGATGGCTAACACGTTGATCCTGGCTTACATTGGATCAATGATCCCACTGCTTTTACTGTTCACGGCCTATCAGGAACCGTTCATCAGCATCATCAATATGAATGTCATTGCGACGGAAGTCATTAGAGCTTTAGCTGGAAGCATTGGACTGATCCTCTCTATTCCGCTGACTGCTGTCAGTTCCGGCCTTCTCCGTGACAAACTAAAACCTCAGAAAGTCTCCCTGACTTCTGACGAACCGACTGACTAACTAGTCTGAAGCGATGCCTAAGAGCTTATCCGGCATCGCTTTTTTTCCTGCACTCATGCTGTCAGAATCACTTCTCTAAACTTTTATCAAATGAAACCAAGCGCTTGCCCAAAGCTTCCTTGTTCAATAATCAGGAAATGGCATCGTGCACCAAAAAAAGCCGTTTCCAATTAAGTTCTTTTTAGAACTTAACTGGAAACGGCTTGAATTTTTTTAATTATCAGCTGGAATCAGGCATGGACGACTCTCAACTTGAGGCTCCATTCAGCCAGTTTTGCTTTAGCTTTCATTCTAAGCGGTGTAGATACTTCATTGATTGCGCAATATTTGTCTACACATGTAACGATCATGCTTTCCTTGTATTTAGGAATACCGACCCCTGTAGTAGTCAGGAACATGTGCTTAAGGATGATATCTTTTTCAAGTTCACTTAATTCCGTCAGACGCTGTGCATTCTTGACGGCTATTTTTGGGTGAACACAATTATGCGAACCTTCATTCATAAGAGCAATCTCTTCTCTGCATTCATGGAAAAAGTCATGAAGCAGTCCTGCTCTTGCAACGGCTCTAGCGTTCAGTTTCAGTCGCTTAGCTATTTTATAACTGACATAAGAAACGGACAGTGAGTGAATGAGTCGTGTTGTATAATGGTGATGCGTAATATCGTCTAGTTTAAGTAAATCTTCGCTTTCAAGCAGGTCTTCGACCAATGTCATATAATCTTTGTCATTTTCCCAAATTGAACGAACGAATTCCATGGAAGCTCTCCTTTATCAGATCTTAGTCAGAGTGTTTAATGTAATAAAGTTAGTTTAAATAACAGGTCTAATTGCCTGTCCAGTACTTATAGTACTCCTAATACGTCTGATTTTAAAGGATGAAAGGCTCCTGTAAAACGTTTTCATATCAAATGTGATATTTCTGTCAAATTTCTACTCATTGATGTAAAGAAAACATAAGGATGCTGGCGGCTATAGCGACATTCAAAGATTCAGCCTGGCCTTTGATCGGGATGTAGAGATTGGTCGTAGTCTCCTGTAACAACTGATCAGCTACCCCATTGCCTTCATTTCCTACTATAAGCGCAAACTGTTCTTTCGGTTCTACCGTATGGTAAGATACAGCCCGCTCATCCAGCGCTGTGCCATATACAGGTATATTCTTCTCTTTAAACTGACTGATCCAGTTTTCAAGAGCTGAATGAATGACAGGCAGGTGAAAATGGCTGCCCTGAGCAGACCTCAGTGCCTTGGGGTTATATAAATCGACTGACCCTTCCCCAATGATCACGGCTTCAAAACCAGCAGCATCAGCTGTTCGAATCAGGGTACCCAGATTTCCGGGATCTTGAACCTGATCAAGCATCAGTACTGGCTTATTCCCAAGAATAGCGTTCTCTTCTTCCTTCTGCATGATGACCGCGAAAATGCCCTGTTCAGTTACGGAATCACTTAAAGATTCAGAAATCGATTCTGAAATAATAATGAGATTTCCCGGTTCCTGATCGACTAAGGCCGTGTATTGATCAAGCTTATCTTCACGAATCAGAATGTGGTCGATTTCTATGCCGGCTTTGACGGCCTCTTCTACTAGATGCAGTCCTTCTATCAGATATTTATTCTGTTTTTTCCTGCCTTTTCGTGTGAGCAGTTTCTTCCATTCCTTTACTTGCTTGTTCTGAACTGATTCGATTCTTTCCATGCTGTATGTCTCCTTCAGTTATACTCTTGTATCAGTATACATGATACAGAAAAAGAGAGAAAGCACCAACGCCTTCTCTCTTCAGCCATATATATTAATTAGTTGATGTAGTTCATCGGGTTAACTACAGATCCGTTTTTACGTACTTCAAAGTGAAGGTGGACCCCAGTTGAACGTCCAGTTGTTCCCATGATTCCCAGCTGCTGCCCTTGAGACACGCTTTGCCCTGGTGCTACGCTCAAGTTAGGCTGCATGTGAGCGTACAACGTTGCGTAGCCATTACCGTGATCGATGATAACTGTAAATCCGTAAGATCCTGAGAAAGAAGCCTGAGTTACAGTTCCAGCACGAGAAGCTCTGATCGGTCCGCTTCCGGCAATATCCACACCTGCGTGGAATGATCCTTGCTGACCTGTCACAGGATGTGTACGGTATCCAAATGGAGAAGTGATACGTCCACTTGCCGGTCTAGCCCACCCGCTGTTTGAAGCTGGAGCAGAATTATTTGATCTGCTGTTTGCCGAGCTGTTAGACGAACTTGATGAAGAAGAACTGCTTGACGAGTTGTTAGAAGAAGAACTGCTTGACGACGTTGATGCCTGTGAACGACGTTCTGCTTCAGCTCTTGCCTGAGCCTGAGCTTCTGCTTCTGCCTGAGCTCTTGCTTTTGCCTCCGCTTCTATTCTTGCTTTCTCTTCAGCGCGACGGATTTCTTCCTGACGCTTGCGTTCCGCTTCAATAATACGCTGCTGCTCTGCTCGCATTTCTTTACTCAAATTACTTGCACGCTCAGCGACTATTGTCTGTTCATTAATGAAAGAGTTTCTTTCATCTTCAGTCATATCATAGCGTTCAGCGACCTGCATGATTGTATCCTCAAGAGCCAAACGCTGGTTGACCAGGTTGTTACGGTCGATTTCCATCTGAGCCTTAACTTTTTCCATTTCTTCCTGTTCAGCCACCACTTGAGCTTCAGTTTCTTCTAGTGCCTGCTGATCTTCAAATTGTGCCTGTACAATGTTCTGGTTTGCGGAAACCAGCTGACTGACAACACCAATTCTACCAATCAGATCTGATAAGCTTTCTGCTGACATCATGATATCAACAATATCCGCCGGGTTAGCATGAGTCTGAACTGAACGAGCCTGATTTTCAAGCTGCTCGTTTCTACGAGCGATCTGATCTTTCAGCTGTTCGATTTCTTGATTTAACCGTTGGATTTCTTCTTCAATCTTTTCAATTTCTTTTGTCTGTTCATCCAGTCTATTGACCAGTTCATCGATGTTTCCTTGAAGTTCAACCACATCAGCTTCAAGCTGTTTCTTTTCTTCTTCAAGTGACTGCATGCGCTGTTCTCGATCTGAAATCTCACCATCCAGTTCATTGGATTTCTGATTCAGCTCCTGCTGCTGCTGTTCAAGATCTCTCATTCTTTGAGAAGAAGCTTCTACGTTCAATGTGCTGAATGTTGGTGCAGCCATCATTGCTGCCGCCATTACTGTTAAGATGCGTTTTTTATTCAATCTGATAACACCCATTTCTATTTATATTCAATCAGTTTCATAATAAAAAGTTCAATATTAGTCTTGCTTCCCTTGCTGTTATGAAGGAGGAACGTCTTTATTTCACCGCTCTCTGAAGCACTAATGAAATCATAACACGGGAAATGAGGTCATAATTTTTAAATCCTATGACAAAAAATCATGCATTTTGTTACACGTCTGTATTGTTTGACGAAAGTTTGACTATTCGGAACACCTCAACCGGCTGATATTGAAGGCTTTATGATTATATTAACTGTAATATTCAGTCTGCATCGTATGAAAACTAGTGAACAATAAGTGACAAATATTGACATCCCCTTAACTTATCTTTCCTCACTCTATTGAAGTATCAGCTCTTTTTATTCTAGTAACTGTGCTAACTTTGTCCTTTTCAGTTATTTTCATTGTCAGTATTAGTGAATACATTAACACCAGTTGTTGTAGCCATATGTTTAGTCCACTTCTTTTTCTTTAAAGTAACTGATTCTTTCCAATCCTATGGCAATTTGCTATTCTAGTAGGTATGAGAAAGGAAAGGTGTCCATGATCGATTTTCATATGCTCTACTCTTATAGTAAAGAAGTAGACAGGAATGAGTTTTTTATTCAGTATTTCAATTCATCTGCCCTGTTCAGATACGATTCCAACTACTTTAATCTGCTTTATTCCCCTTCAAAAGAAGAATTTCAACTGATAGAAGATATGCACTGGTTTTTTTCAGAAGATAATGGGCTCGGACATGTCAAATTTACCTGGCCTATAAATCAGGGTCTGCTTCCGGAGACGCTCGACTATTTGAGTGAGCAAGGTTACGGTCTTGAGAAACTGGAGCTCTACTCTATCGATCCGATATCCTTTAAAGCACCTGTGGCTGACGGCATACAAGTAATCAAGGTCAGCCTTGAAGAACTCGACACGTTTAAAGCCCTCAATTACATTGAGGATATGAATACGTCCCGATACTTTGCCGACGAGAAACAGACATTTTATGACCTCATATTCTATGATCCGCATGTTACCATGTGGCTTGCTCTAAAAAAAGACCATGCAGTCGGATCCTGTCTGACTGTAGAGCAGAATGATACCATCGAAATAGATGATGTATTCACATTGCCGGAATATAGAGGTCAATATGTAGCCAGTACACTGCAGGCCAAAGTCATGGGCGAAGCGGTCAAGAAGAACAAGCTGGTAATTCTGGCTGCTGATGCAGAAGACAGTGTCAAAAATATGTATACAAAGCAAGGCTACACCTGTGCCGGTTTTCAAATCGGTGCCCTAAGAATTATTGAGGAGGAATAAGCGTGAGTGTATCATTTAGACAGTTAACTGCTGATGACTTTGACTTATACAAAAATATGGAAACCGGATTAGAAGACGACTATATGCTTAAGGTGTTTGACCGCCTGACCACTAAGGGAAATGCTCTCTTCGGTTTATTTGAAGATGAGACTCTTGTCGCTGTGGCCGGTTATACTCTTTTTGCTGGTGAATTTGCCATGCTGGGTCGTCTAAGAAGTGATAAAAGACACCGTCAGAATGGGTACGGCACAAAAATCACCGAATATATTCTCAATGCAGCCAGACAGACCCCTTCAGTGAAATGGATCGGTGCCAATACAGAACTGCACAACAAACCTGCTCAGAAGGTACTGGAAAAAATCGGACTGCCCCATGTGATCACGTTCTACGCGGCACAGGCTTCAACGCTGACCCCTCTTATGACTGGAGACACGGAATGGACGATAGTGGACAATCGACATGAGAAAAGACAGTGGATCGAAGAGACGTACCTTAATCCCTCTTTTGAAAAGTCCGTCTTCCCCTATGAAGCCTATTATCCATTCCCTGCACGACCATCACTTTTCAGTGATGAGAAAGTGGATGAAATGGACTGCTATATAAATCCTGACGGGACCCGGGTCCTCTTTATGTGGCGAGAAGTAAAAGGGACCGAATACCTGCATGTTGTTTACCCATGGGCCGACTTCAACGAACAGCCTGGACTGTTCGAAACAGTCGATCGCTCCTTCCAGATGCTCAAAGCTGAAAATCCTGAGGCGCTAGTCTGGATGGACCTGACTCAGGAAGAAGCTGACACTCTTCCTGCTGACCATCCTTTTGACTTTCCCTCTCCATGGATGCTTCACGGGATGTTCAAAAAAGAGGCTGATTCTATCGAAGAAGCGAATCAGATGATGGATGAACTGGAAAAAGAACTCAGCGACTTGAACGATCTGCTTGATAAGAACCAGGATAGGCTCAACACCTTGAGTGAACAGACTAATGATCTGGATTCGAAAATTTAGTTCAGTTGTCTTGCAAATAAAAAAACTCACTGATTCACAGGATCGGAGTTCATTTTTGAACTGTCGGATACCCTGTATGATCAGTGGGTTTTTTAAATTATAAAGCTTTGTCGTCGACTTCTTCCAGAGCCTGGTCGATCGTCTGAATGACCCCTTCTAAAGAGCCTTCTTCAAAAGGTGAGCGCAGATTGGCTGTCGATACAGTTTCAAGGAAACTTTGTGTGCCCCCTGCTTTACAGATTGCCAGATAATCAGTCCATGCTTTTTCATCCTGATCGACTATCGCACGTTTCCAGAACTGCAAAGCACAGATCTGAGCGAGAGTGTAGTCAATGTAGTAGAACGGCATGCCGAAAATATGTCCTTGTCTGAACCAGAATGTTCCTTTATCAAGGAAGTCATTTTCAGAAAAATCGCGATCAGGCAGGTACTGTTTCTCAAGCTCGCGCCAGACCTGCTTGCGTTTCTCAGGTGACCACTCAGGATTTTCATATACTTCGTGCTGGAAGTGATCGACCAGAACACCATAAGGCAAGAATCTGACCGCTCCACTCAAGTGGTTGAACTTGTACTTGTCTGTCTGTTCCTTAAAGAACAGCTCCATCCATGGGTAAGTGAAGAATTCCATGCTCATTGAATGGATTTCGCAGGTTTCAAAGGTCGGGAAGACGATCTCAGGCTGCTTGATCCATCTTGACTGATAAACCTGGAACGCGTGACCTGCTTCGTGAGTCAGTACATCGATATCCCCTGATGTTCCATTAAAATTGGCAAATATGAACGGCGACTGATAGTCAGGAATATAGGTGCAGTAGCCCCCACCTGCTTTCCCTTCCTTGGACAACAGATCGACCAGTTCTTTATCGAAAAGAAAATCGATGAATTCAGCTGTTTCGTTACTCAGCTCATGGTACATCTTACGCCCGTTGTCGATAATGTAATCCGGGTCGCCTTGAGGTGTCGGGTTACCATCAAGGAACTGAAGAGACGCATCGTAATGCTTCATATCTTCTATTCCGATTCTTTCAGCCTGACGCTTGGCCAGTTTCTGAGTCACTGGAACCACATAATCAAGGACCTGTTTGCGGTAGACGTCCACCATGCCTCGGTCATAATCAAATCGTTTCATTCTGATGTAACCTAGTTCAACAAAATCTTTATACCCGAGCTTCTTCGCTATCGTATCTCTTACTTTGACAAGTTCGTCATACAAATTATCTAGCTTACTTTCATTTTCCTCAAAAAAACTCCACTGGGCGTCGGATGCTGCTTTTCGTGTGTCACGATCCGTCGATTCTAGATATGGCCCGAACTGGGATAAGGTCAGCTTCTTTCCGTCAAAGTCTATTTCTGCGGAAGCAAGCAGTTTCTGATAGTCACTGCTCAGCTGATTTTCTTTCTGCAGCAGATCGATGACACTGGAATCGAAGGCATCCAGTTCGAACTGCATATTCTGAAAGAAGGTTCGCGGATAGCTATCCTTCAGTTCATCAAGATAGGGAGAAGCCATGATGGCTTTAT
Source organism: Alkalibacterium thalassium (assembly GCF_900101165.1). Classification (GTDB taxonomy): domain Bacteria; phylum Bacillota; class Bacilli; order Lactobacillales; family Carnobacteriaceae_A; genus Alkalibacterium; species Alkalibacterium indicireducens. Next base: position 27,747 of record NZ_FNFK01000015.1, read on the forward strand.
AATACGTCGTGCTGAGTTCCTGATAGTAAGGAGAGTATTCATTCCAGTACTTGTCTTCCTGATCATAAAACTCATCTTTGGTATCGATCGAATTACGGATCGAAGCGAGCGTACTCATGGTATCAAGTGATGCGGTCAGCTCAGATACTTGATCAATGGCCTGCTTGACCTGATCAGCCGATTCCGCTTCTTTCAAATTGTCAACGAGATGAAGGAAGTCTTTTTTGTACAAGTCAAAATCCGGCCGTTCGTAAGTATAATCTTGAAATTTCATTTGTTGCCTCCTGTGTCGATTATTAATTTTTCTTTAGTATAGCATAAGAAGACTCAAATGATATACTAAACCTCGTTTGTGATAAAATAAAAGGTGAAAGGATGTGACCCATATGGCATATCAGCAGCGTCCTGATTTTTCACAGAAACAGAAGCAAACGTATATCCCTAACCTGGTTCAGAATGTTCAGCTACTTCAGCTTAACCGGCTAGAACTTTCTGCCTTTCTGAATGAACTGGTCATAGATAATCCGCTTATCGATGTTCCTGAATCCGAACAGCAGCTTGTCCAGCGTGCGCTGAAAACCAGCTCATCTGTTATAGAAGAAACAGCTGCTCACAGACAGTCTCTTTATGATCATTTAAAAGAACAGGTCGAAATGCTCTATCGTCCCACTTATTTAAGAGAATTGATTTTCTGGTGGATCAACCAGCTTGATCATAGAGGATACGTGACTGCAACTGTCGAAGAAGCCGTAGAAGAAACTGGGGCCACTGCTGTTGAACTGGTAGATGCCCTCACTTTGCTGCAGCAGCTTGATCCTGCTGGTATAGGTGCACGTTCACTGAAAGAATGTCTGATGCTTCAGACCGAACGACTGGATTTTTCTCCAGCAACAGCCTATATCATACTGGAAGAAAATTTTGAACGGCTTACAGAGAAGAAATGGAAGGAACTAGCCGATATCTACTCTATCTCTGAGTCCGAGGTCCAGGAGGTACTGAAATTTGTACAGAAACTTACTCCCTCTCCTGCAGAAGGATTTCAGACTAGCTATACACCTTTTATTCTTCCAGAGCTGGCTGTATCTGTAAACGATGAAGAAGTGAGCGTAGTTGAAACGAAATATAAGACACCACTGCTTACATTCAATACGGCCTATTTTGAAGAACTGAAGCACCAGGATGACAGAACCGTTCTTAAGTATATAGGAGAAAAGAAGAAGGAGTATGATATCCTTCAGGCTGGACTTGAAAAAAGGAAAGAAACGATTTTAAGAGTCGGTACCGCTATCGCCCGTCACCAGGCAGGTTTCTTCCGCAATCCTGATGATGGCCTGTCTTCTCTTCAGCTGAACGATCTGGCTCAGGAACTTCAGCTGAACGAATCCACTGTAAGCCGGGCAGTAAGGGAATCTTATATTCAGACACCTTCCGGCACTTACGAACTGAAATCGTTTCTATCCAGAAGGACGTCCGGTGGTGATTCACAGGACCAGCTGGAAAAGCAGATCCGAGAACTGATTGATCAAGAAGATAAATCAAACCCACTATCTGATCAGAAACTATCGGATAAACTGGCTGAATCCGGTATGCAGTTATCAAGAAGAGGTGTGACCAAGTACCGTAAAAGCCTGTCGATCCCTGCTTCTACTCAACGGAAAGTCAGAAAATGAGTGGGACCATCGAATTTATAGTTTTTCATACAAAAACAGCTGAGCCTCTATAATATAGAGCTCAGCTGTTTTGATATATTATTGATTATCCAAGTAGTCCCACAACATAACCTAATGTTCCAAGTACGAACAGTCCGGCGATGATTGTGATCGGGCTGACTTTACGACGTAACAACCATACGCACGCTAGAGTCAGCATAAGTGGTGCAATTCCTGGAAGCAGTTCATCCAGTGTGTTCTGCAGTGTAGTCACTTCAACTGGAGTGATGCTCAGTCCAGATTGAATTTCCTGAACGACACCGCGGAGCATGTCTCCGGACAAAACACCCTCGTTTGCTGCTTCAGCTACTGCTCCGAAGTTCACCATTTCATCAGCTGGTACATCTACTCGACTCATAACTAGTGGGAAGTGCATGCTGGTCCATCTTGGAACCAGAACACCAAGGATGAACATACCAAGTACAGATGCGCCTTGAGTCAGTTTCTGCATCAGTCCGCCGGCAAGGTTCTGAGTGATGTTACCCCCTTGTACGTATCCCAGTTCCTGTGAGTACCATAGGAAAGCCATACGGATAATGTTCCATGCCAGGAAGAAGATGATTGGTCCAAGCCAGCTTTCACTTAATGCAAGAGAAGCCGCGAATGCACCAAGTACCGGACGGATCGTTCCCCAGAAAATAGGGTCACCGACACCGGCAAGAGGGCCCATCATGCCGATTTTAACCCCTTGAATAGCGGCATTATCGATATCCTGACCGGATGCTTTCTGTTCTTCAAGAGTCAATGTCACCCCTAGTACAGGTGCTGCAAGATACGGGTGAGTATTGAAAAACTCAAGGTGACGCTTCAATGCTAATGAACGGTCTTCTTTTGATGTGTACATTTTTTTAAGTGCCGGGATCATTGCGTAAGCCCAACCGATGTTCTGCATACGCTCGAAGTTCCAAGATGCCTGCAGGAACTGACTTCTCCAAAACACGTGTAAACGGTCTCGTTTAGATAATTTGAATTTGCTTTCTTCAGCCATATTTCATCAACGCTCCTTTTTAATAGTCATTCAGAATGTCATCAAGTGGATCGCCGCCGGAAGTGTTTCCGCCTCCGCCACCTTGATTGAATTCAGGTGCAAATTGAAGGTACAGAAGTGCCAGAACGACACCGATGATACCCATAGCGATCAGGTTCAGTTCGCCGATTGCTGAAAGAGCAAATCCTAAAGCGAAGAACAGCCATAGTTTTGGTGTAGCCATCATGTTGATAACCATCGCATAACCGACGGCAACAATCATTCCACCGGCAACTGCCAGTCCGCCTGTCAGCCACCCCGGGATAGCGTTCAGGGCATTTGTTACGAGTTGTGGAGATACAGCAAGAATGATAGCTGCAGGGATAGCGATACGCAACCCCTGAATCATCAACGCTCCGATGTGATAGAATTCTACTGCTCTGAATGAACCTTCTGTTGCTTTTCTGTCGGCTGCGTGTGCGATTGCCACAGTCAATGTACGTACAAAGATAGTCAGTACCTGACCAGCGATTGCTAGTGGAATAGCCAATGCGATCCCTTCTGATACGCCTGCTCCGTGATAAGTGACTAAAATAGCAGATGCTACGGATGCAAGTGCCGCATCAGGTGCTACTGCTGCCCCGATGTTCATCCAGCCTAAAGCGATAAGCTGAAGTGTTCCTCCCAGTAAAAGTCCCTGAGTAGGATTTCCTGTTGCCAAACCAATTAATGTACATGCGACGATCGGCTGATGGAACTGGAACTGGTCCAGGATTCCTTCCATTCCGGCTAAGAAAGCCACAAATACAACCAATACGATTGAAATGATGTCCATATTTATTTTCCCTCCTTGATAGGTATCTTAATTCATGTATTTTGTTTTCTTAAGCAGGCTCCACAAATCTTTACGCTGATCTGCTGGTACTTTTCTGACATCGAATGTCACGCCAAGATCTCTCATTTTCTTGAAAGCTTCCACGTCTTTTTCATCTACTGACAGAACATTGTTGATCATGACTTTACCTTCTGAGTGAGCCATGGATCCGACATTGACCTCTTCAATCTCCACTCCACCTTTAATGACACGCAGAGCATCAGTTGGGTTCTCGAATAAGAGCAGTGCTCTTGTTTTACCGAATCGCGGATCGTTCCATACTTCGATCATTTTATCGATTGGAACAACGTTCGCTTTGATTCCTGGTGGTGAAGCCTGGGTGATCAGAGATTTACGGAGCTCATCTTTAGCTACATCATCAGAGACAACAATAATACGGGTCGGGTTGACGTCTTTAGACCAGGCAGTTGCCACTTGTCCGTGAAGCAGACGTGAGTCGATACGAGCCAGTCGGATGTCGATTTTTCCGTTACCTACTACTGTTCCTTCAGGCAATGGTTTAGACGGTTCTTCAGTTGCAGTTGCTGCTTTGCTTTCAGCTGGCTGAAGACTTTCCGGTCTCACTTTCACGCTGTCTTTCGCTACATCGATCAGTGAAGCTGCAATATCGTGTGCTTTATCCATTGAGAAACGTGCTGTAAATGACTCGATAAGCATAGGCAGGTTCAAGCCTGCAACAATCGCCCATTTATCCTTCTTATCTTCAAACAATGTATTTGCCTGGTTAAATGGTGTACCTCCCCATAAATCGACGAGGAAGAGAATTTCGTCTGTTTCGAAAGAAGCAATGGCTTCTTCCATTTTTCTTCTAATATCATCTGGCCCTTCACTTGGAAGTAAAGTGACTGCCTTGACATTTTCCTGTTCTCCTACAATCATAGATCCTGACTGCAGAATGCCTTCAGCAAACTCGCCGTGGCTTGCTAGTATAATTCCTACCATTTATTTCCCTCCTACTACTAACGGACATGCCGTTATTTCTGATTAATCGTTTACAAAAAGTTCCCCTTTTTTAAAACTTCCATAAGCAGCTGCTTACGGTCTGAAGGAACTTTTCTTATTTCGAGTTCTATACCTTGGTCATCAAGATACTGAAAGGCCTCAATATCCTGCTGATCAACTGAAACGAAATGTGTGACCATCTGTTTCCCCTCGGTAAATTTCATTCCACCAATATTCACTGTATCGAACGCTACCCCCTGCTTGTAAATTGTCATTACATCGTTTGGGTTTGTAAACAACAGCAGAACTTTTACATCCTTCATGAGCGGATGGTCTTTAATGTCGATCAGTTTCTTTACTGAGATGACATGTGCCTTGATTTCAGGTGGAGCCGCCTGCTTTAATAATAATTTCTGAAGCGGATTTGATGCGACTTGATCACTGACAACTACGATGCGACTTATACCTGTCGACCTAGCCCATGTCGTGGCTACCTGACCGTGTATCAGACGGTCATCGATCCTTAGTAACCTGATATCCATTAACATTTATCCTCCTATATACAGAGTCACTCTCCCTTCACTTACAAATTGAGAAAAATAGTGGTGCAGCGTAGTGTTTTTCTCTTCCAATTTATATAAGCAAGAAGTGTGCCAACTTTAATTTCTTGAGAACCTTTATGTATCAACGGTTTTCCACAACACACTAAAACGACACACTATTATTGTGTTTCAAATAGTGTGTCGTTCAGCTGTTACTCTTCAATTAGTGTATCGATATCTTCAATCTCGCCTTCATCTTTAGTAATGAAATATAAGATATAGCTGTATTCCTCTTCAGGTATGCTGATTGCCAAATCCCTTTCCAGCAGTGAGATGTGATATTCCACATCCTTCGTCAGACTATTCTCTACATCAAACAGATGTGTCTCTGAAGAAGTCAGGCTATCCTGATGAATCAGCCGTTCAATGACACCTGCCATATGCAGGATCAGATTGATATGAAAGGCATACGCTTCTGAATGATCTGTTTTGAGCTGGGCACAGCCTTTAGCAAATTTCCAAAGAGGGTCCAGCACTTTAACAGGATTTAAAAAGGTATAGTTTTCCTGCAGAAAGATCTGTATCATTTCTCTGGCCTTTGTTTCATCAGAGGCAGTATCTGTAGTGTATAAGACGGACTCACTGATTATATTTTCGATCAGCGCTTCAGAGTCTCCTTCGATAAACCGCTCTAGCGGTATAAAGGGAGCTGAAAGTTTCGGATCGGCTACACCGGTCGTGGCCAGGATGGAATAATGCTTGTTCCATTCAACTACTTTCGTATCCATATCCACTACTGAACAGGTTTTGACTTCTATAACAGCCTTGTTTCCTTGCTTGATTGGTTTTTCAATGATTTCCTTTATTTTCCTGGCGGTCCCTTCTCCAGATGCACAAATGGCTAGGATGATTGGAGGCTTGACTACCTGATTGCTTTCATTGGTATGACCTTTCGGAAGGTGATTCGAGTAGCCGCTGAATTTGAGAAGGGACTCATGCAGAAGTTCAAGGTCTGCATCCACCAGCGACGCTTTTCTTACTGCTTCGAGTACCATAGGGGTTGAGACCATATCGATCGATCTGACTGAAATACCGGTATCCTTTTCCAGAGAAGACTCAAATGTCGCCAGCGATCCCATGTCGACCAGAAGCAAAACTCCGCTGCCCTGGTTCACATCAATCACAGCCTGTCTGATTCGCTCGTAAACGACAGTCGGAGACATATCAAGAGGCATGTCGATGGCACTTACGCCTCTTATATTTAAGAGGTCTTCTGCTACACGGGCCATGCTGCTTGCAGTGGAGTTCCCATGTGTGGCAATGACCACTCCGATTTCACCGGCTGATTTCTCTTCCTTCAATGAAACGAGAAGAACGGTAAGATAATACACTTCATTTTCCGGAATAGTGACTTGGAAGACCTCACCTATTTTATCTTTGATCAGTGATGCAACCTCATACTCTTTGCTGTAATCCATTGCCATTTCGCGTATCCTGCTGTTCATCTTCCGTTCTTCCCCACTGTTTATCTTATTGAGCAGGGAGCTGATATGAAGACTCATAGCGTAAATGAAGTTCTGCTTCATACTCACACTTAGTGACTGATTGACTAAAGCAGCCATCTGATGAGCAAATTCAATCACTTCTTTATTAACGACGTCAGCCAGCTTAGATTCTGTCTGAAGCGAAAAGCCGTGATTACGGTAAAAAGATTTTAGATGAACGTTGATATCTGTGGAGATATACTGATTGATTGATTCCTGATCCAATCCTTCTGCTTCAAGAAGCGCAGCCTTATCTCCAATGATGTCGTAAATATTATACGGCAGTTCATAAGCATCCATTTCCATTGTATAAAACGGCTCATTTGGACTGACTGTTATTTTTGCCTCAAGATAATTTGACATCTCTGTCATCTGTTGTCGGTTGGAGGATAACCCGACCAGATGTGATTGAATGCTGTCCGGAATATCCTTAACCGTCAGACTGATTTCTTCCTTGCTCAGCTGGTTCATGAAGCCTCTGGCACACACCAACTGTATCGTTGATTTGAGTTGTCCGATGTTTCCATATCCTACACTGGCAATCAGTCCTTTGACCACATCTTCAGTCAATGTGATTTTCCGCTGAATTCGATTGGCTTCAAGACCTGTCAGAAGTTTCAGCAGATCAAGCTGCTCCACAACCGGACGCTCTTTAAATGATGGCATATGAATATTGATGGGTATACGTCTCATGAAGGTATCAAGAAAAGTTGATTTAGGATCTTCAGTTGTCGCACAGACGATCCTGACGCTTGCTTCTCGGCTTTTACCTGTTTCCCCGAGGCGACTGTACTTTCCCGTATCCATGAAGTAGAAAATCATTTCCTGCCCTTCAGGTGGAAGTCTGTGGATTTCATCTAAAAAGAGCATACTGTTGTCAGCCTGCTGGATAAGCCCTTCTTTCTCGGATGCCGCACCAGTAAAGGCTCCTTTAGCATAACCGAACAAGTAACTCATCAGCAGTTCAGGATTATTCGCATAATCCGCACAGTTGAAGACGACCAGTTCTTTTTCAGGATCGATCAGCTCATGTGATTGAGCAAATTTAAACATGGCGTGAGCAAAAAACGATTTCCCCGATCCGGTCGGACCCGTTATAAGTGTGTTGAGTCCTTTTGGTGGATAAAGAACAGCTGCCTTAGCCTGATCGACCGCATTTTTCATGCTGCCTTTTGCTCCAATGATCGACTGAAAAATATCTCTCGACTCTTTAACAGAGTAGTCAAAGACTTCCTGTGTGACACCCTTCTGCTCAGGCTTTTCTTCTTTATAGCTCGGTACGTGTACTGTCAATGGCTGGTGACGAACCGATTCGAGAGGAACAAAGCGAACTGGCCGTCCGTCTATTTTTTTAAGCTTCCCCTCTCTGACCAGAAGATTAAGGTCTTTGGAGACATTGCTTCTCAAAATATTTAACGTGTCAGACACTTCTTTAGTTGTAATGCCCATCCCGTTTTCGATGTCTTTTTTTGTAAACTCATTACTAGCCGATTTGACGAACTGATATATCCTATCTTTTCTTTTCAATTCGTACGCCCCCTTATCATTGCTCTCTAAATGCTGGACTCTGGATTCTCAATTAGTATACTATAAAAATAATGAGAACGATACACTATTGAACACACTTGACTGTAGCAGTCAGAATCTGGCTTTATTTAAGGTTTTATGCTATATCGCAGTGTGCTAGTGTATTCTCTTAAGTATGCTCACTAGTATGTCCTTATGACTTTGCAGAACTTAGGGTCTGCTTTTTTATGCTGGGATAGCTGAGGTTCACCCGTTTACCTGACTGTGTTTCTCCTGAGCAGGCTCACTCGGCTCCTCTTATTCACTTTACCTGATAGAGGCTTACTTCGGCACTCTCAGCTCGCTCTGTAATCCGCTTTACAGTAATCTCCAAATTTTGAAGTACCTGACCTCTTTGAAATTCAAAAAACAGCTCTGTGCACGTATTGTGCATAGAGCTGCCCCCTTTTAGGTAATTAAATCTGATACCCGGTCTCTCCTGTGTCCGCAGGTGATGATGTTTCAGTAAAATAGACTTATTCGCCTACGCTGACTTCGCCTTCTACAGTTCCTTCATCCAATAATGCTGAATCCATGAATTCCTGAGAAGCGAATGTCACGTCTCCTGTTACTGTAGAGTTGTATAGTTCGAATCCGTCTGCTTCTACGTATACGTCTCCGTCTACTGTACCTTCCTGAATACGGAAGTTTGGTGATTCAACAATCATTGTTCCGACAGATAGAGTGTACTCATCAGTTACATTACGATCTTCATCCTGGGCGTAAAGTGCCAGTTTGCGGTAAACGTCTCCGTCTTCGTCATCCTGGTTGTAGAATGTACCTGCAACTGTCAAGTCTCCGTCGATAGTTACATCAGCTGTTAAAGCAGTAATCCAGTTTCCGTCAGCACTTAGAGAAGCTTCAACTTCACTGGCATCATCTGTAATAGATGCAGCTGTTACAGCATCGCCATTGTCTCCGGTGTCGTCAGTATCTGCACCATTGTCACATGCTGCCAAAAATCCGCCTAGTGCTACTACTGCAGCGCCTGCAGCTAATTTCTTTTTCAAAATATCCATAATTATCCCTTACCTTTCCTGATGGAAATTTTATTGATCATAGAATGAACGGAGAAGAAGGAGAGAATGATTAATTCGGACAGTTCTTCCCCGACTCATTACTAATTATACTATACCTTACATTTGTGAAGCAGTCAACAATTCAACCCACTAAATTATCTTAATTTTTACTCATACGTTTATAATTACAGGGCTTGTTTTTGTGAAATGTCAATCGCTTACTTTCTTATAAAAAAAGGGAAAAATTCAAAATATCCTATCTCATTTGTTTAATAAAAACTGCCCTTCTAACTAATATGTGTCAGATTGTTGAGTAATTGTTCACAGAGTCAATCTGTTCAGAAATGTGAAAGATGACCGCCATATCTATCCTGGCGGTCATCCTGGAGTCAAAACTAGTCTACCCTAATATCGCCTGTAACTTCTGAATTCTCATCGATTTCTGATGATGCTTCAAATTCTTCACTTGCGAAGATCAAGTCTCCATCGATTGTTCCACCAACTAATTTAAATCCGTTAGCTTCTACATACACGTCTCCTACAAATGTACCATTCTGCAGACGGGTGTTTTCGTTCTGAATAGTGATGCTTGGGGCAGTCAGAGTAAAGGTTTCTGTTACGTTACGGTCGGCATCCTGAGCGTATAATGCAAGCTTACGTTCAGTTTCTCCTTTATTCTCGAAACCTTCTACCATAACGAGATCTTCATCAGTGGTGATATCATCTTCGAAAATAACGATCCAAGCTCCGTCACTGGATAACCCTTCGAGTAATGTATCTTCATCATTTACACGAACTTGAGTAGCGCCAGTTGTAACTTCAGCTTCTGTTTCTTCCACTTCTTCAGCCGGCTCCTCTGTTTCTGCAGCGTTGTCACAAGCAGCTAGTAACCCCATGCTTGCTGTAATAAGTAATAATTTGTTCCACTTTGCCATTGTTGTTCCTCCTAATTAATTGTGATTTAATTCACATTAATCATAGCATGTTTCAGCTTTATGTCAATTACATTTCAAGAAGAAAGCTCTAATTTTTAATAAAATTAAGCTAAACTGCATAAATAAAAGCCTTGTTAGTACCAAACAACTGAGATTCGGTAACCTAACAAGACCTGAATTATTCATACCTCTAAATGTGGATAACTATTTCTATTAAACTCACTGCTTTTT
>NZ_FNFK01000091.1 GCF_900101165.1 Alkalibacterium thalassium
GAGCATCATCCTGACGCAGCCTTTTCATTCACACTTGACGGTACAGTCCTGAGTGTCAATGAAAAAGGTGCTGAAATTCTCGGCAAAACAAAGGAAGAACTGATCGGACACTCACTGATTGACACTATACATGCCGATTATCAGGAAACGGTCAAAGGACATTTTAATAACGCTAAAAAAGGCATCTTCAAGCATTATGAGCTTCCTTTCAGCAATCTAGGCAATGAGTTTTATTACCTGGGTGTGACTCATGTGCCGATCAAGGTAGATGGAGAAGTTATTGGCGTCTACGCCATTGCGCGAGACATTACGGAGAACAAGATCAATCAGGAGCAGATCCAGTATATGGCCTTCCATGACCATCTGACTCACCTGGCCAACCGCATCCGTTTCGAAGAAGTTCTTCAGAAAGCTATAGAGGATGACAGGCTTCATGATAAGAAATTTGCGCTTCTCTTTATGGATCTGAATAATTTCAAAGACGTCAATGATGATTATGGTCATGCCTTTGGCGATAAGCTATTGGCTCAGGTCGCCAGACGCATTGCTTCGATGGTCAAGAAAGATGATTGTGCCGCACGACTGGGCGGGGATGAGTTCACTATTCTGATTGATGATCTCGATAGCTATGATGATGCGATGAGATGGGCCAGTCAGCTCCTGAACAAGCTGAACAAACCTTACCTCATTGATGGAGAAGAAATCGTCTGCACGCCGAGTGTCGGCTTTGCCTACTACCCTAAAGATGGTGACTCTGTAGAGAACCTTCTAAATAAGGCCGACGCAGCCATGTACAAGAATAAACGCCATTCCAAAGTGTAAAGAACAGTTATAAAATAAAGGTCCTCAATCGGGTAGCCTACGGCTACCGCAATTTCCTTAACTATAAAAACCGAATCATTCTCCACTTTAACCTAAAGCCAGCAAATGCTAGCACAAATCAAAAGAAAAAAGTGAATACCAAGGCAGCATAAGCCCAGTGGTATTCACTCTCATATTTATTGATTATTATTCTTAACCAACGTTAGTTGACGTAGAACCAGTTAATCAAGGCCGGTTTTATAACCCCTTTCATTAAAATGAAAACCAGGTAAGTTAGAAATTGTATCTAACTTACCTGGTTTTTTTGTATATCATGATTCATCTTTTTAGCTTAAAGTTAAGACCTAGTCATTTACGCTCTGGTCTTCAATAGTGCTACGTTCAATTGGCGCCCACGAATGTAGTTTTGCATGATAAGTGAATACCGAATATAATCGTACCCACAATAAGTAAGGTCTGAAGAAGAAGGCATCCAAAGTCGTCACAAAGAAAGCTTTCGCAACTTCTCCGGGATAACGTTTGTAATCTTGGATAAAGTATCGCCCAACAAAGAAGGCCATAGTCTGGAACAAATTGAATATGAAGTATAATCCCATTAATACTAGCATCATGGGGATATTTATCATCCCTAAGTAAAGACCTAAGATGATGATAAATAAACCAAGTAGTTCAATAAACGGTGCTAAAAGTTCATACATCAAAAAGTACGGGTAAGATAACAAGCCTAGTAAGCCATAATTTGGATTTAGAAGAATAGATTTATGGGCCCACATCGTTTGCATCAAACCACGATGCCAACGAGCACGTTGTTTCGCTAGATCATCCATTGAGAAAGGCGCTTGCGTCCAACATACTGCATCTTCAGCAAAACGAATCTTATAAGGGATATCATTCTCGACATGGTGACGATGTAGTCGTAAAGCTAAGTCCATATCTTCCGCAACACTATTAGGGTCGTACCCATTAATATCAATTACAGCTTGTTTTTTGAATAAACCAAAACCACCAGATACATTTAAATTTGCATTAAATGCATCGCTAGATATACGCGACCCCATAAATGCCCGGCCGTATTCCAAGGTTTGCATTGCGGCTACCAATTTTTTTGGTAAAGGTGTTTCTACTGGATAAGCATCTTTAAAGACGACATCATTAGCAATGCCCAACAGTCCCCCAACAGCTACTGTACGATCATTTTCGAAGAATAATTGAATGGCATTCTTTAGAGCATCAGCTTGTAAGACTTCATCTGCATCCATCGATACGAAATATGGATATTCACTCGCATTAATCCCTGCATTTACCGCATCAGCCTTATTACCGCCATTAACTTTTCGGATCAACTTAATAGTTTTTCCACCTTTCGATATTTCATAAGCTGATTCGATCGGTTGAGAAGGTACTTGTAGGCGAATGGGGACATCGTTTTTCACCATATTAAATCGATCAATTACCTTCTGAGCAGTATCATCAGTTGATCCATCGTCTACTACGATAATCTCATAAATTTTATAGTCTAAATGCAGTAAGTTATCGATTGTTGTTATTATCGTTTCACTTTCATTAAAAGCAGGTACGATAATGGATACTGGGTAATAATATTCATGGTCTAATTGGTTCATCAATAGTTTCGATTGTCGTCGTTTATAAAGTTTCACCGTTGCCATGATATTACCTATTAAGATATAAGTAATGTAGAAAATTAAGTAGCCTAAGAAAAATTTTTCTGAGATTTGAAATAACAGATCAATATTCATAACTTAATCCCCTTTTTTCATAATAATAGGTCAATTGATCAATCGCATATTGATCTTCACCTTCAAATACTGATGATAGTCGTTGTGGTTGATCTACTAATTTACTTAAAGCTTCAGCAGCGTTCCGACGTACATACCAATCTCTTGATGTAACATTCCTTATTAGTTGCTCGATCGTTTCTTGACCAGGATAGGCTATTAAAGTACTCGTTGCTACACCGGTACATGCTATATAATCCACATCATCATTATTAGCCCATGATAAGATATATGGATAAGCTTCTTCGGTCTCGATTTTTCCATAATATCTGAGTACAGCACATATATAATCAACATCTTCTGTTTCACCATCTAAGTATGGCAGCAAGAACTGTTGGAATTGTGCTGAACCCTTGATACGAGCAAAATCAATGACAGCCGTTTGATAATGCGATGACAACTGACTCCAATTCGTGTCTAGTAAGTGTAGTAACTCATCAAAGTCACCAGTAAAAGCTAATAGACTATCCGTGATTAATTTTGTATTTAAGGGTGTTAAATCTTCATGGCTCAACCGCTCAAGTCCTTCTACCACTGAATGAGGATTGCCTAAACTAGTTAAAGCCGCAAAAGCGTGATTCTTAGAATATATTGACGATTGTAGAGGGATCTTCAATAGTATTGATTCCAACTCAGTCGTATCCCTGCCCTCTTGCTTAAATAGTAACTTACTCGTTGCATAGGCATAATAAGCTTTATGGGTTGAAGATTTTTTTAAATAGTACTGGCCGACTCTTAGCCAATCTTTGTATGACTTATCAATGAAGTCTTTGATCAAATCATTATCTTCCTGGCTACTACTACTAAGTAATTCCTCAGCAATCTCCAAAAATACAATCATTTTCTTGGGAGATGTCACATCGCGATAGAACATCTCACTGTCATAATTTAAACCCTTCATCTCTACGAACCACTTACGCACCTCTTCTTTTTCCTTATCGCTTCTCTTAGCAGAGAAATTAGTATAGCGCTGGTATAAGGATATCGAAAAATAAGTGAATATACTGATAATAACCAGTAGGATTAAGTAAAACAATAGAAAATTAAATTCCCAAATCAAAAAATCATTCCTCTTCTAAAGCTGTTAGCTCTAGCAAACTATTAAATTCATGTATACCTAAATGAATTTCTTGATTGCTGTAATGATTAGTTAAAGCCTCAAAGTTTTCAATCATCGCTACTAGCCCCTCATCATGGTAGGTATTTTGTGCTGTCAAATCAGCAATACCAACTTGCTGTAATTCGTAAACCGTTTGAATGGACTTATCGTATTGCTTACTCACACTTACTTCTTTAGCAATATGATCAATTTCTTTACCGCGATAATAATTCATAATGGCTACCTCATCGGAAGCTTCTGAAATAATTGCTTCTAATTCTTCATCGAACCCTTTTGTGTCTAGGTAATATGGTAGGCAAACAATCAGTTCCATATTCGCTGCTTTTGTTAGACCATAAACTTCTTTTAAATTATCTACTAAGGTTCCCCAAACAGCTTTGGGATCATCTTGATATTCTTCTAAAGATTGAGGTTCAATATCTAAGACAAACCCTTGCACCGGATGGCCAGCTTCTTTATATTCAATGACCTCTTTAACATAGGTAATTAATTCATTCTTTTCTTCAACTAGTGCCCATTCGGCCTCCCCATTTAAGAAGTAAACTCGCTTATTAGCTTCATTCACTTGATCCACAAATTGATTTAATTGGCCAACAAACTGGTCATCAGACAAATGATTACTCGAAACGAATTGATAAATCGAATCGATGTCATGCGTACTCATTGCTTCTACTGTATGGTCAACATTTTCAACTTGTAGTTCATACCAAGAATAGACGGCCGCTTCGATATTTTTAGCTTTACTAAAATAATTGAATAATAGCATTGCGACAACAGTTCCTCCTATAGCTAATAACCCTCACTTAAATTTATAATTATCCAATAGAATCACTGCTCCTATTTTTAAATATAATTCTCTATAGAATACCATATCCATAACATATAATGAATACCCCAAATTGAAAAAAAGACGACCGAGTCGTCACCCGGTCGCCTTTCCAATTTGCAAATTTGATTTTTAAAGTTTACGAAATTATTTTCTCACTTTTTTTCTTTAAAAATTTTTATTTTTTTTTACAACATATCAAAAAGGTAATTAAAGATTATCACTCTTACGTCGTCACTATCGTTCCTAGCGCTACATGGTAGATTCAATATGAGATTGTAGGAATCTGTCTAATTATATTTAATGAGTTAATTATAAACCTGAATAATTCATAGTACCTTGTCAGAACAGGCATTTATCCCGCTTTGATAAGGTTTATCACTCTATTCCTTCTTCACCCGTTGGGTGAAGAAAAAAATATACAAAAAGAGCACACTCTATGTTATTGTAAAGTCGATCAAAACAACAAAAACAAGAGGTGTGCTCAATGTCAACTTTACAAGAAAAGCAACTACAATTCAATCCCCATTTGGTTATGGTATGTGTCAAGACTTTGGCGGAAACTTTTTTTTCTAGAGATGGTAACTCTTCAATTTTAATATTAAAATGGCTCATTCTGTGTGTTTCATTACCCAAACATTTTCTTCAGTTGTCCCATTGGACTTGATGTGGAACTATAATTAGCTATTTCTCCCATTTTAACGCCTACAGAAGGACGATTAATCTTTTTCAAAACAGCTCTAACAGCGCCTTTAAATTCAGGGACAATGGTTTGTTCAAATGCAGGTAGTTCGGCTCTTAAAGCTTCTAAAAGCGTTCCGTTTTTACGAGCTGAAATAATTGAAGCTAAGTTTCCAGCTCCTTTGGCTGAAA
>NZ_FNFK01000092.1 GCF_900101165.1 Alkalibacterium thalassium
CTACTATGACCTCGGCTGACTTCTCGCCATTCGTTGTTACTACTAAGCGCTGACGAGACCTCCCCGGGTAAGAACGACAACCTTCTGCTCATGTCACTGCTTCATTTACTCAATAGAATTCGGGCAGTATCGGACTTCACTTTGTAATGCAAGCTCATCCGTTCTATTAAGCCTTGATATGAAGTTTCTGTTCGTCAGTGCAAGCATTTGCGTCCGACTTCCTTCAGATTCCGCCTCACGGCGGACACCCTTGTCTTTCGCTAACAGTTCCTACTGCCAAGTCTGTAGTGGACTTTCACCACCAAGTTGTCGCCCATGCCGGGCGCACATCAAAAAAAAGACCTCACTCTACTTAAAGAATGAGATCTTTTGAAAACTAGCTGATTACTTAGTTTTGCGAACGCGCTCTGGAATACGAGCTGCTTTTCCGCGTAGGTTACGTAGGTAGTACAATTTAGCACGACGTACACGACCTTGACGTAGAACTTCGATCTTAGCGACACGTGGTGAATGTACTGGGAAAGTACGCTCAACGCCGACACCGTTTGAAATTTTACGAACAGTGTACATTTCGCTGATTCCTTGACCACGACGCTTGATTACTACGCCTTCAAAAAGCTGAATACGTTCACGTTCACCCTCGACGATACGCGCGTGTACACGAACAGTATCTCCAGGACGAAAATCTGGTAAATCAGAACGTAATTGTTCTTGTGTGATTGCCTCAATTAATGGATTCATTTGCCTTCTCCTCTCGCGCAACACTCTTAAGTACTTGTCTCAGCGGAATATTGCGTAATAAGAGTGGTTGCCCACTCAATTACTTACTTTAACATACTACGTTTTATGTGTAAAGGTTATTTGCTTGATTCGTTGAAAAAAATTACTACTGGTCAGATTCCTGATCCAATTGAAACTCTTTGATCCACTGCTGTTCCTGCTTAGTCAGATCCCTAGTCTCCAGCATATCCGGGCGTCTGAAGTACGTTCGTTTAAGTGACTCTTTATGGCGCCATTCGTCTATTTTAGCGTGGTTCCCGCTCATCAGTACATCCGGCACACCCATGCCTTTATATTCAGCAGGACGAGTGTAATGCGGGTGTTCGAGCAGGCCGCTTGAATGTGAGTCAGTCTGAGCTGATGCGGCGTTACCTAGTACATTCGGAAGCAGACGTACTGAGGCATCGATCATGACCATAGCAGCCAGTTCGCCACCTGTCAGGACGTAATCGCCAAGAGAAACCTCATCCGTTACTAGAGAACGAATACGCTCGTCATATCCTTCATAATGGCCGCAGAGAAACACGAGATGTTCTTCTTCTGAGAAATCCTCGGCCATAGCCTGATTAAATGGCTTCCCTGCCGGATCCATAAGAATGACACGTTTTTTCGTTTCCGGTGAACGTTCCTCGATTGATTCCATTGCGTCAAAGAGCGGTTCAGGTTTTAAAAGCATACCTGCGCCACCACCATATGGCGTATCATCAACGACCTGATGCTTGCCCTTACCGAATTGTCTGAAATTGACGCGATTCACTTCAACGATGCCTTTATCGATGGCCCGACTGACGATTGAATGACCGAGCGGCCCGTCGAACATTTCTGGAAACAGCGTGACGACATCTATTTTCATTAGTCCAGCCCTTCCATTACGTGTACTCTCACGACACGGTTTTCTATATCGACATCCAAAATAACTGGTTCAATATAAGGCAGGAGCAGATCCTTCTGATTCTGACGCTGAACGACCCAGACATCATTCGCTCCCGGAGATAAAACTTCCTTGACCTTGCCTATTTCTTCATCTGTATCATTGTCGATGACGGTACAGCCGATTACTTCATGAATGTAAAATTCATTTTCAGGCAGATCCAGCAGCAAGTCTTCACCGACACGCAGGATTCCTCCGACAAACTTCTGAACCTGATTGATGTTGTAGTAGTCTTCGAAAGTCAGGAGATCGAAATTCTTGTGCTGACGATGTGAACGGACAGTCAGCTCTTCCTTTCCCCCGTCCTTGCCGAACCAGGTCAAAGGCGCGCCTTCATAGTATCGTGCTTCAGGGGTATTCGTGATCGAAATGACCCGGACCTCCCCTTTCAGTCCATGGGTGTTCACAACTTTTCCTACGTCAAAATATTCCATTGCCCTGCTCCTCTCAGTATAGAAAAGCTTCACGTACCGTTTAGCCTCGACAAGAAAATACCTTAGTATCTGTTCGAGCTTCAGCTCTTACAGATATACTTGAGATCGCCGGAGCGATAGCGAGTAGACCTTACAAGTTGTAGTGCTTTAGCACGTACAACTATTGTTGAGATCGACCGAGCGATAGCGAGTAGAGGAAATTTGCCCCGAATTGCTGTGACTCTAGCATTTCAATGCGTAGAGACAGAGTATGCGGAAGAAGAGCATCCTGCGCAATGGGTAAATTTATCTTTTTCTCGAGAGGTTGGTACGTTAAGCTAGACAAAAACTTAATCTATTAAAATTTCATAAAAAAAGGGATGTACTCTAAGAGCCATCCCGGTTGTTTACCTGCTATTTGTGACCATCAAGCCTGCATAGCTGCAGAATGAGTTAGTCAACGATGGTCAGTCGTACACGTTTTGGTCCATCGAACTGAATGCTGTACACGATTGCTCGAATCGCTTTGGCAATACGTCCGCGTTTACCGATCACACGTCCGACATCATCCGGATGAACTTCCAGCATATACTCGTGGAACTCATCGGTGTCTTTCAAATCCAGCTTGATGTCTTCAGGATGACTCACTAATGGCTCGACAATAGTTGTTATCAGCTCGCGCATTTCTTTATCAGTCATAATACCATCCTTCTTAAATAGGCTCAGTATACAGAAGGAAGAAAAGAAGGAGCGCCATGACCGACACAACCCATTCTTTTCTTCTTCATTGAATCATTTAGTTAGACCAATTACTTGCTGTACTTCTCATCGTGGAATTTTTTCATGATTCCTTCTTTAGAAAGTAAGTTTTTAACTGTATCAGATGGTTTCGCGCCATCTTTCAACCATTTCATTACTAACTCTTCATCGATTTTAACTTCAGCTGGAGTTGATACAGGGTTGTATGTTCCAACTTGCTCGATAATGCGTCCATCACGTGGAGCACGAGAATCAGCAACAACTAAACGGTAAAAAGGATTTCTTTTAGAACCCATACGTTTCATACGAATTTTTACTGCCATTTGACTTGCACCTCCTGTTAAATTGTAAAGATATCTTTTATAAAGACCCTTTAATCTGAGTTTTGCTCTTAATCAAACTCACGATATGTATCATACCACGGGAAAAAAGGATTGTAAAGTGTTTTTTCTTTACAGAGTAAAATTTTCAAGATTTTCAGGAAACAAGTAACATCACCGTTCATGGTATACTGGTCACGTAAGAAAGGATGGGTCAGATGACAATAGAAGATCAGGATTTTATCATGCGACAAGTCAAACTGATGGCCAAAGGGATCGGCGTCTTTATGAGCCTGACCACTTTGAAGGAACTGCTTAAACTTGAATTCTCTTTCGACGACGAACTGACTGATCAGGAAATAGACGGGATCATCTACTTGGCCCGTACTGAAGAACTGATCGACAAGAATATACTGTCGAAAAAAGAACTGGAAGAAGCATTAGGAGTCTCATCTGAACGAGTGGATCAGCTTCTCAATAATGAAGCCTCCCCCAATGGAAAAGAACGTGACATCCTTGAGCAGCTTATTGAAGACAATCAGTACTGGATGAATCAGGACGAAACAGACCTATAATAACAGCGTGCACTCTCCTCTGCTTGATTTTGAGAGGTGCATGCTTTTTTACGTTAATCATCGTCTGCTTGTGACGAGTGCTTATGGCTTCGGTTATATAAAAACTGCTTGAATGCTAATCTTATCCAGTGAATCAAAAATAAAAGAATACCAATAAATAGAGCAAAATAACTAATGGTCATGAGAATCTCGCCAATTAAAGTATTAAAAACATTATGTAAAATGATTGTGATCACAGCGTATGGGATTCCTATGCGTATAAAAGCTTTTTTAACGATAGCTAGTCCTCCTTCAGAATTATATTAAAAGTTGAACTTCGTAATTAGTCTATCAGAAAAGTAAAGTCAATATAAGGCACTAAAATTTATGCTACACTTAGGTTACCCGAACGTGCTATATAGATATAGATATTACTGCTTATCAGACTAACAAGCAGGAGAAGCAGCAAGAGGAGAAAAAGATGACTGATAAAAATAAGACTAATAAAGAACAAGATAGTAATAACAGTAACTCATCTGTTGGTTATGGCGTTGCCTTCGGATTGATTGGAGGAGCTTTAATTTCTTTTATTGTAGGAATATTTTTTAGCTTTCCACTAATCTGGGCTTTTGGACCTGGATTTGGCATGCTTATTGGGATAATAATAGGCTCGATAATGCAGTCAAATAAAAATACTAAATAGCTCAACCTAACAGTAACGAAAATGCACAAGCTTAATATTAAACAACCAATCCTACTTATTAGCAAAACATTGAACAATCGGGCATTATTCACTCCATGTCTAAAAGAGTTAACTATTGGGGAAATCCCCCCATAGAGTCCTTTTTTGGATATATGAAGGACACAGTCCTTTAAGAAAGACATGAGACATTTAAAAATTTGTGGAATGCATAGCAGCATTTTTTACGTTTCTAGTTTATAGATAGTAATTCAATTCGTGGAACTCTATCTTTCTTATCACAGTACTTTCCACTTTCTTTACTGCTTATTTCTTGTCTAATACAGAAATAATAGCCGCAAGATAACAAATAGCTGCTATTACCCCTAGGAGTGTATCTTCAAAAAATGAAATCACGAAGAAAGAAATAACAAACCCTATAATAAAAACTAATATCCCTTTTGCGTAATTATAATGCATATAAGTAACCTCCTCGTATAATAAGTTTGTAGTTAAGAATTGTTCTTAACTTAGTTGATTGATTAACTGTTTGAAAGAATGGAGCTTTCTCCCCCATGGGGGAGAAAAATTTCAAAAAGTCGCTTTTGATGATCCATTCACTTTAGTTCTTTGATAATTAAATATCTTGGTTATCGCTTGGTCATTCCGTGCTGTTTCTGTGTAAAATAGAACTAGATGGAAGATGGTTCTAAATGGGATGAAGCTTTCCCCTCCTTGTAGTTCGACTACTCATTGAGCATGCTTCCCGTCACAATGTTGAGACTATTTACTCATAAGCTGTATGGCTTGGTTCTTGTGTCCG
>NZ_FNFK01000093.1 GCF_900101165.1 Alkalibacterium thalassium
TACTATGACCTCGGCTGACTTCTCGCCATTCGTTGTTACTACTAAGCGCTGACGAGACCTCCCCGGGTAAGAACGACAACCTTCTGCTCATGTCACTGCTCCATTTACTGTACAGGATTCGGGCAGTATCGGACTTCACTTTGTTTCGCAAGCTCATCCGTCCTGATTCAGCCTTTGTATGAAGTTTCTGTTCGTCAGTGCAAGCATTTGCGTCCGTCTTCCTTCAGATTCCGCCTCACGGCGGACACCCTTGACTTTCGCTAACAGTTCCTACTGCCAAGTCTGTAGTGGACTTTCACCACCAAGTTGTCGCCCATGCCGGGCGCACGAAAAAAAGAAGCAGAGAGCCTACCCTCTGCTTCTTTTTTTCAAATGATTAAAGTTGAATTTTTTCTCCACTCTCAACAATAATGATCGGCTCTCCTTCAAGCAATGTATACTCCGTGGAGGACGGTGTCAGTGTCACTTGAATCAGTCTGTCTTTCACTTGTACCTTGAAGCTTAATCTGCTCCATTCCTTAGGACCATGAGGCGTGAAGTAAAGTGTCCCGTCATTGAATCGCATCCCTGCAAAGCCCTGAACGATACTCATCCACGTTCCGCCCATATTTGCAGCATGCACCCCGTCTTTCGTATTCGACTGAAGGTCGATGATATCCATCAGAACTGTATCCATAAAGTAGTCATAGGCCTTTTCGTGTTTACCGATTTGACTGGCCATCATGCCGAAAACAGACCGCGAAAGAGAGGAATCATGTGTGGTCACTTTTTCATAATAATCATAATCCCGTTTCAGCTGTTCCATTTCAAAATCATCGAGGAACAGAAACTCTGCCAAAACCGTGTCTGCCTGCTTGCAGACCTGGTGCTTGTATATCGTCAGGGGATGATAATTAAGTAGGAGAGGATAGTTTTCTTCTGGTGTGTGCTCAAAATCCCAGACTTTCTTATGGAAGAAACTGTCGTCCTGCATCGTCAGTTCTTTCTCTTCGTCATATGGAAGGAACATTCTGCTCTCAGCTATTTTCCAGTTCTGCAGTTCATCTTCAGTCACATGCAGATCCTCCAGTTTGCCAGCCGCCTGCTCCTGCGCTTTCTGAGCGTACTCGATGGCATAGGACAGGTTCTTTTTCGCCATCAGATTGGTATAGAAATTGTTGTTGACGATCGCCGTGTACTCATCGGGTCCCGTAACATCATTCAGGACAAAGGCACCGTCCCGTTCGTCGTCAAAATGTCCCCATTCCAGCCAGAAACGCGCTGTTTCTACAAGGATGTCCAGTCCTTCATTGAACATGAAAGCCTCATCTTCCGAAACTTTTCCGTATTCATAGACGGCATGGGCGATATCTGCATTGATGTGAATCTGAGCCGTTCCAGCTGGATAATAAGGACTTGCTTCTTCCCCATTGATTGTCCGCCAGGCAAACAATGCTCCTTTGTCGATAGCCATAGTCCGTGCCCGCTCCCTCGCCTGAGGAAGAATACTGTGTCGATACATCAGCAGAGACTTGGCAATCTTTGGCTGCGTGTAAAGGAAGAAAGGAAACATGTACATTTCTGTATCCCAGAAATAATGCCCTTCATAGCCTTCACCGGTAAGTCCCTTGGCAGATATGTTTGTATGCCCATCACGTCCGGCTGCCTGATGCAGATGGAACAGATTGAATCTCAGTCCGATTTGGAGTGCCTGGTCGCCCTCCAGCTCAATGTCACTCACGCTCCAGAACTTATCCATGAATGACAGATGTCTGTCCTTTAATTCATTATAGCCCAGTGTTTCAACCTCTGACATGATTTCCTTCAGATTCTCAGCCTGAGAATCCGTATCTTCTTCATTATTGTACTTATGACTGTAAGCTGTGAAGCGATCAATGACTACTGGAGCTGACTTGTCAGTCTGAAAGCTAGCTGTGACCTTGTTTTCAATCCGCTCAAGGCTGACCTGTTCAAAACGAGACACGACATGATCATAAATGACCGCATGCAGATCAGAGGCATGGGTGCTGATATGAATCATTCGGCCTGAGTCAGTCGATAGTGGGCGGGAATCAAATCTTCTTTCCGCCTGTTCCTTTTTTCTTGGATCCGGATCGTCTTCCGCCGACTCTTCCTTGCCCATATCTTCCAGTTCATCCAGTTCGAAGAGAAGCTGAACTGGCAGGTCATCTTCTTCTGACTCAATAATAATGCGCTGCGCCAAAATTTCTGGAAAATCGTAGGAAACAAAGCGTTCGATCGTGACTTCTATTGACTGCTGCTTAGAATTCTCCCATGTAAAGGTCCGGGTCAGCAGCCCTCTCTTAAGATCCAGTGTCCGTGAATGATGATCAACTTTTCCTGTTTCTAGATCAAATAGCTCATTATCCAGTGACAAATCCAATTTTTTAGCATCAGGAACAGGTATCGTCGTCTGATGGTGAGTCGCATATCCGTATGCCCATTCGCCGTAAGTGATTGGCTCAGTATCATAAAACCCGTTCATCAGCGTGCTGCCGCTGTGACTGTATGCCTGGGTCCGATGCCTTTCTTCCAAGCTACCTCTAGTCCCGATGTGTCCGTTTGAAAGTGAGAAGAGCGTTTCGTTCTGTCTTATCTGTTCTGAATCTGTACCAACTTCTTTAAGCGTCCACAACGTGCCGTTTTCAATCAGGTCATGCATAAGCGATCGCCTTCCTTTCTTTACTGTTTATTTTGTCAATAACCTGGAAAGAAAGCAAGCTGAAGCCTTTTTGATAAGAAAAACTTCACGTACCGTTCAGCTATTGCTGAGGTCCCAGAAGAGCAGGCGAGCAGTAAAGCTAGAACCTGTCAATTACCGTATAAACCTTATACGGTCCCACTTTGCGGCAGTAAAAAACCTGAATATGCCGGACATCAGTCGACTTATTCAGGGTAGTGTCATCAATAATTTTCAATATAGGTCGTCAGTTCTTCAAGGGAAGGCAGTCCTTCATTGTCCCCTTCATTCTGAACTTGGAGAGAGCCGATTGCATTGGCTCGTAACGCAGCTTCCGGCCAGGTCAGACCGTTTAAATAGCCATGCAGAACACCTACAGCAAATCCGTCTCCGGCGCCGACAGTGTCTACGACTTTCTGAACTTTAAAACCAGGCACATTGATCGTGTCTTTTCCTTTTTCTGTAACAAACGCCCCGTCTGCTCCGTTTTTTGTAATGACGACCTGTGCACCCTTATCAATATAGAAGCGCGCGATAGCTTCAACGTCATCTGTCCCGAACAGGGTCTTCCCTTCAGATACTCCAGGAAGCACCAGATCAGAGAGACCAGCAAGATTATTTAAGACAGTCACCATTTCATCTTCCGAAGACCAGAGAGCAGGCCTCAGGTTCGGGTCGAATGATATGAATGTTCCGGCCGATTTAGCCTTCTTCATCAGATAGACGATTGCTTCTCTAACCGTCCCGCTCACTGCTGGCGGAATGCCAGTTATGTGAAGCAGCTTCACATCAGAAAAGTCGATCCTATTTACATCAGCCTCTGACAGTGTAGTGAAGGCGCTGTTGTTTCTATAGTAGGCAGTAGACGGATCGCCTTCCTGAACTTTATTTTTCATCATCAGCCCGGTGTTGTGCTTCGGTGAATGAAAGATGTAACTTGTCCCTATCTTTTCTTTTTCGATGGCTTCTTCAATATAAGCGCCTATGGGGTCCTTGCCCAGCTTCGTGACGTATTCCACTTTGTAATCCAGGCGGGACAGTCCTATCCCGACATTGATTTCCGCTCCTGCCAGAGATCGCTTGAACAAAGTGACATCTTTCAGCTCCCCATATTCCTGAGCAGTAAACAACCCCATCGGTTCTCCAATTAAAATGACATCCGGCATATGATCACGTCCTCACTTCACTTCGTTGTATTTCTGAACAAAGGCTTGAGCCTGCTCTGTGACACTTGAGTAGCCTTGAGTCTTCAAATCTTTAGTCAACGCACTGCCGATACCGACAGCCCATGCCCCATTATCGATCCACTGGTCCATATTATCCAGACTCACGCCACCAGAAGGCATCATTTCTACATGCGGAATCGGGCCATGTACATTTTTGATGAAGGCAGGTCCCAATACCCCACCCGGGAACACTTTGACCACTTCGACTCCTGTCGCCAGTGCGTCGGCCACCTCTGTCACTGTGCCGCATCCAGGAAGATAGGGAATTCCATATGTATTGCAGACAGTTGAAATTTCCGGCACCATATTCGGGCTGACGATGAACTCAGCTCCCGCAATAATCGCAATACGTGCTGTTATTGCATCCATGACTGTTCCTGCTCCTACAACCATATCCGTCCCATCAAATTTTCCAGCAAGATTCCTGATCGATTCGTCGGCTTGCGGGGTCGTAAACGTCACTTCGATATTTTTGATTCCTCCTTCATAAACAGCTTCGGAAATACGCGTCGCTTCTTCAGCAGACTTCCCTCTAATCACTGCAAACAAATAATTGTCTTTTAATCGGGTCAAAATCGCTTGTTTTTTAGTCATCATATCCTCCTTGAATGTCTAAACTCATATACTAGTATAACGCTTTCTTTTGTGAAGCTCAATGATCCAATATACAAATATAAGACCTGGTAAACAGTTCAAGTAAAGTTCTAACATAATGATTACTCCTGTCATATGGCTTGCTGAAAATCATAGAATTGCCTCTATTTCTGAGTCAGGCTTTCAGCTAACTGGTGTTTATTTTCTGAAATAGTCAGAATACTTTTCCATTATTTCACCTTGAGCTTCATCCATCAGATTGATATGTGCAGTCACTAATGTCTTTACTTCATCTATCTGCTTAGATTTTACTGCTTTAATCAACCCTTCATGCTCATCTACAATCTGATTGTAGTCAAATGTTATGTCTTTCAGGTCAATGACCCGGCACTAAAGTACCGGGCTTGTAACTCTAAGCGCAATAGTACAAAACGCTTGATTCCAAGCTCCTATTTTAGGTTACTTCTCGTAAAGGACTACCCTTTACCCGCAGATTGACTTCTACGGCAATACACAGAATATATCATGTGTACCTTAATTTATTTCGACTTTCGTATAGCAGGGACGTTCGGTTCCGGATATCCACTCTGTTCCTAATTGCTGAATATTTATGGCAGCTACTCGGTCATCGTTTGATTTATAGGCACAATTTTTACAAAAGAAAGCATGTTCCCTGTTCAAGCGATTTTCCTTGTCTATAGTCCCGCATTTTGGACAGCGCTGGCTCG
>NZ_FNFK01000045.1 GCF_900101165.1 Alkalibacterium thalassium
GCGTAAAAATATCCATCAATACAGAGGGTTCCATCTTTCGCAGGGCACGGGATAATTGAGAATAGCTGATGGACTCAATATCAATCACTTTTTTTAAGTTTGGGTTGACCAACTGTTGATCCAAATGCCGTAGGCTATCGGTTTCATCATTAATCGCATAGAGAAAGAGTTTCAGAACTTTCTTAAATGTTAACTTTTTTGAATAGCGATTAAACTGACTGATAGTCTGTCGAGACGATTCACTTAATGTTTCTAAAGAAATGTAGGAAAACCATTTATTTATGGTCATTTTTGTTTTATACTTATCCATGTTGTAAGTCCTTTGTTTTGGTCTTGGATAAGTCATCCAACCCCATTATAAAGGACTTTTTTATGTCATGAAACAGTTGAATTTTTAATGCAACACTAGTGAGATGTATTATTTAAGTATCAACTATTACTGAGAGTAATCGTATTTTGCTGACGCTAAAAGGTGGAAGTATCAAAGAAACCAAGTATCTCGATTAGGTATCCATTCTATGAACTAGTATCATTTAAATCAAGAAGGAGGGTTGGGGGACCCCAACCTACAAAAGCATTGGAAACAATGAACGACTGTCTGGGGATTATATGCGGTTTTTCTTTGTTTTTTTTGTGGGAGCATTGAACGGTCTTGTCTTGCGACCAACTGAGCGTTCTGAAGCCTCACGAGTTGGTTCCAAGATCCATCTTACGACCAACTCGATGACACGATTACAACTCAGTTGGCTGCTCCCACCATCTTTCGACCAACTCGATGACACGATCACAACTCAGTTGGCTGCTCGCGACATCTTTCGACCAACTCGATGACACGATCACAACTCAGTTGGCTGCTCGCGACATCTTTCGACCAACTCGATGACACGATTACAACTCACTTGGCTGCTCCCACCATCTTACGACCAACTCAATGGCACGATCACAACTCAGTTGGCTGCTCCCACCATCTTACGACCAACTCAATGGCACGATCACAACTCAGTTGGCTACTCGCGACATCTTACGACCAACTCGATGACACGATTACAACTCAGTTGGCTGCTCCCGACAGAGTGAGTCATTATCCTCATCAACCTTTATCCTGTTCCCACCCTCTAAGCCTGTCACTTACTAAAGAGGGGACCAAACAACTTAGATGATTTGCCACCGATATCATCACCCTTAATACGCACCTGCAACGCTGCTTCATTTCTAAAAAAGTTGACTTTAAGTAAGTATAGATTGTATCCTTTATATTAGTGCGTTAAAGGAGACGATTATATTGAACGTTATTAATGGTGTTTTAAATGTGATATACAATGTCAGTTATTTTACCATGCCGATTTTCATTATACTCCTGGTATTCAATTCAGGATTAAGTGAACACCCAAAAACTATTCTCAAGACAGTTAAAGATAACTGGGCCTTCTTCTTAAGGCTGGTGGTGTTTAACAATGTCATTCTCCCCCTCATTCTCTGGCAGCTTCTCAGGATCATCCCAATAGATTCGGTTTATTCTGCAGCGTTTGTTATTCTATTCTTATGTGCAGGTGCCTCGACAGTCATTGCATTTGTGCAGGAAACAGGCGAGAAGATCACTTATGCTGTTTCAACAATGATCCTGTTGACCTTGTCAACAGTTCTGATTTTACCTATTCTTTTGCCGAGGATGATTGAAGGGGTAGAAATCACTTCTCTTGACCTTATCGGAAGTCTGATTGCGAGTATCCTGCTTCCTTTATCGGCGGGGTCTTTCATGCGACTGTTTTTTGAAGGCTTGACATTGAATATTAAGCGTTATACGTTGAAAACACAGAAGGTCATGATGAATATAGCAGTATACGGCATGATGCTGGGGCTTCTACCTGAATTGGTTCAGCTCATCGGGAGTGGTGTGATTACATCAAGCATTCTTATTGTACTAGCATCAGCAGTAATCGGGTATTTGATTGAAATGAAAAATCCCGACCGTGCGATGCAGCTGACTTCTGGGTTTGCAGGGGGACAGAGGAACGGTGCAGTTGCATTTGCTGTAGTTTTAAACAACTTTTCTAATCCAGGCATTTTTCTTACGATTGCTGTGACAACGGTGATCAGTACAGTGTTATTCAGTGCCTTATCAACATATATTGGAAAATCAAGACTTAAAGAGGCTGAAACTAGATAAGGTTTCAATTAAAAAAATTACTTGCCGGCCGTGATACCCACGGATTCGGTACAAAGGAGATTAATAATGAATTGGATTACATTTTTTATCGATAAAGCCGTACCTGTAGTTATGGCTATTCTTACCTTAATCATTGGACTGAGCCTGATTAAGGTCTTTAACAGACTGCTGACGAAACAAGTCGAGAAATCAAAAATGGACGAGAGTTTGAAGCCGTTTATTCTGTCTGTTTTTAGTGTCGTAATGAAGATTCTTCTTATTATTGTTGTAATCGGTATTCTAGGCATACCAACAGCGTCGTTTGTTGCTGTTATAGGTGCAGGAAGTCTGGCGATTGGTCTGGCTTTTCAAGGCGCTCTGTCTAATCTGGCTGGAGGGGTTCTACTTCTGACCATGCGACCGTTCAAGGTAGGGGATTATATTGAAGGATCCGGATACAGCGGAACAGTCAAAGCCATCCAGATTCTTTATACCGAACTGATTACTCCGGACAATAAAATGATCTACATTCCTAACGGGACACTGTCAAATGCTGGAATCGTCAATTATTCTGTTCATGACACCCGACGAGTCGATTTCACTTTCGGAGTTGGATACGAGACAGATACTCAGCATGTGCTGAATGTATTGGAAGGTATTTTAAATAATCATGAGTTGGTCATGTCTGATCCTGAACCGTTTATTCGCCTGTCTGCACATGGAGACAGTGCCGTCGAATATGTTGCGAGAGTATGGGTCAAATCCGAAGATTACTGGACGGTATACTTTGATGTCCTGCAGGAAGTTAAGAAATCCTTTGACCAGGAAGGGATTTCAATTTCTTACCCTTAAATGGATATTCACATGGAAAATTAAATGATAAAGGAAATACTTAAACTAATAAGGGTCTCCTTTTTTCGTCCGATCAATACGGGATCAATTCCTCCAGTGTCATACTACCCTTTGCATTAAGACAAACATTATTCATCATCCTTCCGTTTGGCGAGAACCTTGCATTAAAGGTACTTGCTGGCTTCCCGTGTGCTCATATGATTCTAACGGCCAGCCGTTCACATGTTAAAGCTAAGGACGAGGTATCCGATGAAGAGCTGGGGCTTTCCTGAAAGTTATGGGAGAAGCTGGAGTGTCTGTCGAGTATTACGACGAACTGGAAGATGCGCTATGTATGAGTCTGGACCACGTTGGAAAAGGAGATATTCTCCTGATCGCAGGAGCTCGAGGAATGGATTATGGGGCAAAAACTGTTCTGGAAATGCTGCTGGAAAAGAAGACATTGGTTAAAAGGGATGCAGTCATAGATGTATTGAACAAGAAAATAGTGGGAATGGATAACCTGAAACTTGTCGAGTGATTTTCTTTTTAAGAATTTAATAAAATTTCTAAGATGTCCTCCTGTTTAATGCTATAATGAGTCAGATAATGGACAAGTTACAGGAGGAAGAAATGAAGACAATTGGTTTTGACACAGAAAAGTATTTGAAGGAACAGTCTGCCTATATTCTTGAAAGAGTTGAGAACAGTGACAAATTGTATCTTGAGTTTGGTGGGAAATTAATTGGAGACAAGCATGCCAAACGTGTGCTGCCTGGGTTTGATGAAGATGCCAAGATGAAACTGCTGGCAACATTGAAAGATCAGTCTGAAATTATCATCTGTGTGTATGCAGGAGACATTGAGAGAAACAAGTTGAGAGGGGACTATGGGATTACATACGACCGGGATGTGTTAAGACTCATCGATGAGTACCGGGCATATGGCATTCCAGTGAACAGCGTACTGATTACTCGATACCAGAATCAGCCTAACGTTGATATCTTCATGACCAAGCTTAAACGCAATGGCATAAATGTTCATACGCATAGAGCCATTGACGGTTATCCTACCAATGTCGAAGCAATTGTTGGAGAAAACGGCTTTGCTAAAAATGCTTACATTGAGACTACAAAACCGCTAGTCGTCGTTACAGCTCCAGGAGCAGGAAGCGGAAAGCTGGCTACCTGTCTGAATCAGCTCTATCATGAATATGCTAGAGGAAACGAAGCGAGCTATGCAAAATTCGAGACGTTTCCGGTATGGAACCTTCCGCTCAAACATCCGGTCAATACGGCATACGAAGCAGCTACTGTGGACCTGAAAGATGTTAACATGCTGGACAACTATCACTATGAAGCATATGGTGAAGTTGCGGTCAACTATAATAGAGACACGGAAATGTTCCCAGTTATTAGACGGATTATTGAAAAAATATCCGGAAAAGCATCAGTTTATCAGTCTCCCACAGATATGGGTGTAAACCGGATTAAATCTGGTATTATTAATGATGAAGTAGTCTGTGAGGCGGCCAGACAGGAAATCATCCGCCGCGCATTTTCTATTGAAAATGACTATATAAAAGGTCTGGCTGATGAAGATTCCCTGCGACACATGCAGCTGATCCTGGAAGAAACGGATTTAAAGAAGGAAGATAGAAAACCTGTCTTGATTGCAAGACAATACGCAGAAAAGGTACAGAGCAGATTGGATGACACGAGTCTTCAAGCAGTCGTTGCAATTGAACTGCCTAATGGTAAAGTAGTGACTGGACGCACGACCAGTCTGATGGATGCAGCTGCGGCTGCAATCGTCAACAGCTTGAAGACTCTGGCCAATATTTCTGATGAAATTGATTTGCTGGCTCCTATGATTCTGCAGACGATTCAGACATTGAAAAAAGATGATCTGAAAAGCAAGGTACCTACCTTATCTGCCAACGAGCTGCTTATTGCACTGGCGATCAGTGCGGTAACTAATCCGACCGCAGATCTGGCTTACAAGCAGCTTGACAAGTTGACTGATGCTCAGGCGCACTCAACAGTTATTCTGAACAGTGAAAATGAACAGACAATCAGAATGCTAGGAATAGACATAACGAATGATCCCGTCTATCCCACAGACAATCTGTATTACAATTAAGAAAAAAGCTGCCGTCGGCTTATCTCAACTGAGATAGACGACGAGCAGCTACTTTTTTAACTTTTTTGTTTAAGCTGCTTGGCGATAGCCTGTTTAGCCAGATTGTCCGCGCCTTTGTTCTGTTTTTCAGGGATCCATTTCACTTCATAAAAACTAAGCTGGGACAACAATTGCTGTATATCATTGAAGATCTCAGCGTAAACGGGATTCTTCATATGATTCTTTCGGATCGACTGGGCGACAAGCTGACTGTCTGTGTGTAATATAGTCCACTCCTGGGTGCGGTCATGATCATGAACCCACTTGACTGCCAGGTAGAAAGCTTTTAATTCTGCCAAGTGATTGTCCAGACAGTTTTCGAGAGGGGCGTTAAGCTGTTCATGCAGACCGTCCCCAGCCACTACCAGGCCAGCGCCAGCACGTTGGTTTTTCTGAGATACAGCCGCATCACTGTAAATTTTAAGCATATCTGGATTCTCCTTAATTATTATTTGTTTAAAAAAGACGTAGAAAAAAAAGACCAGTTCCTCTGTGCAACTGATCCTCATTTCTATCTATAAGTAAAATATATTATTCAGCTTCCACGACTGTAACATTTGTAGCTTGAGGACCGCGTGACCCTTCAACGATATCGAACTCGACTGTCTGGCCTTCATTAAGAGCTTTGTACCCTTCCATTGTGATGCCTGTGAAGTGAACGAACACTTCTTCCTCATCACCAAATTGAATAAACCCGTAGCCTTTTTGATTGTTAAACCATTTAACAGTACCTGTAGTCATCGTTTTCCCCCTATGATTACTCATTATAGTCGGTTATATCCCTCAGTATAAAGGATACGGTAAACCTAGTCAATCATTGCTACAAGGGAGTCACCGGTATCCTCGTTAATCCATGCTGTTTTGACCTGTAAAATATGCTAGAATGATTAGGAGAAAAGGTGAGGAGATATGCAATGAAAGAGTGGAAAATAGAACAGCTGACACATTCTTATGGAATTAAAACGTTATTTGACGACCTGTCATTTTCTATCCGAGAAGCACAGAGGGTGGGGCTCATCGGAGTCAACGGGACCGGAAAGACAAGTCTGCTTAGGATAGTAGCTGGGGAATTAACGCCTGATAAGGGACTTATTTCTAAACCAGGGGAGTATGAGATCGGCTACCTCAGTCAAAAATCGGAACTGGATGAAGAGAAGACTTTGTTTGATACAGTTTTTGATGGTGATTCTCCGGCAGTTCAGGCAGCAAGACATTATGAAGAAGTCCTTCAGAAACTTTCAGATGATCCGACGAATCCTAAGATACAGCAGGCATTCACAGAAGCTGAAAAACGGATGAATCAGGAAGATGCCTGGACAGTCAGCTCCAGAGCTAAATCAATTCTTAACCAGTTAGGGCTGTCAGACAGTTCAAAAAAAGTCAGTACTTTGTCAGGTGGACAGAAAAAAAGAGCAGCCCTAGCTCAAGTTCTTATTCAGGAACCGGATCTGCTGATTCTTGATGAGCCAACGAACCATCTCGATTTTCAGATGATCAAATGGCTCGAGGATTACCTTGCGGGTTATAGAGGGGCCTTACTGATGGTTACCCATGACCGGTACTTTCTTGACCGGGTTTCCAACGAGATACTTGAGCTTGAGAACGGAAAGATACAGTCTTACCCGGGAAATTACCAGCAGTACGTGCAGTTAAAAGCTGAGCGGGAAGAAACTGAAGCCAAGATGGCTCACAAACAGAAACAGCTGTATAAACAGGAACTGGCCTGGATGCGCGCAGGTGTACGGGCTCGAGGGACCAAGCAGGAAGCCAGAAAAGAACGGTTTGCTGGTATTGAAAAACAAGTCAAAAATCAGGTCACTAAATCTGACCTTGAACTGAATTTATCAGGTTCCAGATTAGGAAAAAAGGTGCTGGAACTTGAGAACGCGTCTAAACGTATGGGTGATTTAACGATTCTGGATCAGTTCAACTTGCTTGTACAGCAGACAGATAGGATAGGAATCACTGGTGTAAATGGCGCGGGTAAAACAACCTTTTTGAATATTCTCGCACAGGAAACAGAACTGGATTCAGGAGAACTTATAATTGGAGATACAGTTAAAATAGGGTACTACAGGCAGTTAAATGAAGCATTTGACGAAGACAAACGGGTGATCACTTATTTGAGAGAAATTGCCGAGGAAGTAAAGCTCGCTGACGGAACCAGTGTGAGTGTGTCTCAACTACTTGAAAGATTTCTTTTTGACCGTTCAATGCACGGCTCGCCTATCAATAAACTGTCAGGTGGGGAGAAGCGACGCTTATATCTGCTCAAAATACTAATGCAGCAGCCGAATGTCCTGATTCTGGATGAGCCGACAAATGATCTGGATGTTCAGACGCTGACTATTCTAGAAGAGTACATCAGTCAGTTCTCCGGTGCTGTGATTGCCGTTTCCCATGACCGGTACTTTATTGATAAAATTGCCAGTAAGCTGCTGATTTTTAACGGCAATGGAAGAATCGAAGAAAGTTACGCCACATTAACTGAGTACCTGGAACAGACAAGAGAAATAAAGGAAGAAAAGCCCACAGTCATTAAGAACAAAACTGCACCTGAAAAGAGAAAAGAACCGAAAGAAAAGACGTCACTGACTTACATGGAGAAAAAAGAGTGGGAGTCCATAGAAAGTGACATTGAGCAGCTGGAAATGGAACTTGAAGCCATTCAGGGAGAAATTGGTCATGTGGTATCAGATCACGTCAAGCTGAGTGAATTAACTGATAAGCAGACTGAATTAAGTGAACAGCTTGCTGAAAAATATGAACGATGGGAATATCTCGCACAATACGTATAGAGGAGAGAGTAAAGTGGAACAGGAATACCTTGATTTAGCTAAGAGAATTATAAACGAAGGATCAGTAAGGGATGACAGAACAGGTACAGGAACACGTTCAGTTTTTGGACACCAGATGAGATTCGACCTTCAAAAAGGGTTTCCACTTCTGACAACAAAGCGCGTGTTCTTCAAGCTGATAAAAAGTGAACTGCTATGGTTCTTAAAAGGCGATACAAACATCCGGTTTCTTTTGGAAAACAACAATCATATCTGGGACGAATGGGCTTTCGAACGCTTTGTTAAAAGTGAAGATTATAATGGTCCAGACATGACTGACTTCGGTATCAGGAGTCAGAAGGATCCGGAGTTTAAAGTACAATATGATAATGAAATGGCACAGTTCAGAGAAAAAGTCCTGACGGATGATTCTTTTGCAGAAAAGTACGGGTCATTAGGGAATGTTTACGGTGCTCAATGGCGGGCGTGGAAAACAGCCGATGGCGGGTTTATTGATCAGATCAAAGAAGTGATTGAGTCTATTAAAACTAATCCTAATTCAAGAAGACACATAGTGTCAGCGTGGAATCCTGAGGAAGTCCCAACGATGGCTCTGCCTCCTTGCCACACACTTTTCCAGTTTTACGTTCAGGATAACAAACTGAGCTGTCAGCTCTATCAGAGAAGTGGAGATGTCTTTTTAGGTGTACCATTCAATATTGCCAGCTATGCACTACTTACTCACCTCATCGCTCAGGAAACAGGCCTGGAAGTCGGAGATTTTGTACACACATTAGGCGACGCACATTTATATCTGAATCATATGGATCAGATTAATGAGCAGTTATCCAGAGAAATTAGAGATTTCCCGACTCTGGAACTTAACAAAGAGAAAAGTATCTTTGATTTTGAAATGGATGATATTAAAGTGAAAGACTACCATCCACATAAATCAATTAAAGCACCTATAGCGGTATAAGAGCGAAAGTTGCTATATGCAACTATTTTATTGCATAGCACAACATATAACAGGAGGACTGACATGATAACATTTGTATGGGCAGAAGATGAAAACGGGTTGATAGGGAAGGATGGACAGCTTCCTTGGTCATTGCCGGCAGATATGGCCTTCTTTAAGAAGGTCACATTAACTGGTAATGTTGCTATGGGTCGTAAAACTCTCGACAGTATCCCTAATCCTCCATTAAAAAACCGAATCAATTATGTGATGACACGTAATACAGATTTTCATATGGAAGGCGTGATTGTCACCCATTCCAAGGAAGAGCTGCTGGATGTGGCTGCGACTGACAAGCCTCTCCATATAATCGGGGGCGTGTCACTTTTTGAGGCCTTCGTAGGAGAAGTCGACAAACTTTACCGGACAGTGATCCACGAGTCATTTGAGGGCGATACTTACATTCCCGAAATTGATTACAGTAAGTTTAAGCTGATTGAAGAGGTAGAAGGAACTGTAGATGAGAAGAACCGTCATCCACATACCTTTCAGATTTTTGAACGGATAAAAGACTGATTCCTGCTGCGAGAATAGATTGGATATAAAGAAAAGTCACACGCCGATAAGTAGGGTGTGACTTTTTCTTTATAATCATTTGTCTTTAAAAACAACTGCATTTATAGATGCAGAATAAGGTATAACTTAGACTACGTGTAAAGATAAATTGAAAAGAACATGCATACAGTTCCTGTCAGTACGAACAGATGCCAGACAACATGCATATATTTAACATGTTTCAGTCTGTAGAACAGTGCACCGACTGTAAAGGAAACTCCTCCAGCCATTAACCAGATGAATCCTCTAGTGCCAAGTCCCTGGTACAAGTAGTTGAGGAAAAATAAAGAGATCCAACCCATTGCAATATACAACCAGACTGAAAGCCCTTGGAATTTTTTGAACCAGACCGTTTTGTATACAACACCCAGCAAGGCAATCAGCCAGATGACTGATGTAAGTATTGCTCCAAGCCTTCCTCCAATTGTGATCAGAGTATAAGGGGTGTATGTGCCCGCAATAAGTAGAAAAATACTGCAGTGATCGATCACTCGAAAGACTTTTCTTGCTCGAGTAAACGTAAGACTGTGATAAAGCGTACTGGACAAGTACAGCAGGATCAGTGTAGATCCGTAAACGGTATAGGATGTCACTTCAACAGCACCGCCATATTCCAGCCCTTTCTGAACAAGAAACACTAGACCGACAATACTCAAAACTACTCCTATTCCATGAGTAATTGCGTTCAGTACTTCATTAAATACCAGATACTTTTTTGAAAATACTGGATGATCTGTAAAATTTGACATAGACGCCTCCTTTGTCTCTCACATTCTGTACGACCAATCAAAAATTTGGTATACTACTTTAGAAAGACTACTCCTATCTTGTAGTCAGAATTATAACATATATACAGCATCCAGTTAAATGAAATAACACGACTGAAATTAAAACGCTCGAAAGGAGATAGCAAGTGGCAGAATCACGTGGAAATAGAAATAGAGGAACAAACGGATGGATGTGGGCCTTCCTCATTCTGCTGGGTATCATCATCTCATTAAGCATTTGGGTTATTGTTCGTCTGCAACCGTCCAATTCAGACTATACAGGAGAACAAGCTGGAGACGTGACAGTAATCGAAGACAGTTTGAGCTTCGAAGTTGTTACAGATAAAAATCAGCTTAATCGGGTCATCAATCTTTATCTGGAAGAAGAGCTGGATGAACAGTTTACCGGGTATAATGTAATGATCGATGAGGATGTCCAGTTGAGCGGGGCCCTCCAGGTCTTCGGTTTCGATGTAGACTTTCTGCTGAGAATGGACCCTTATGTTGTTGATGACGGCAATTTACAGCTTAGAGCAACATCAATACAGTTAGGGTCATTCGATTTACCTATTGGGATCGCAATGAGTGTTCTGAGTCAGCAGCTTGATCTTCCTCATTGGATCAGAGTAGACAGCGAGCAGCAGATGATTCTGGTAGCATTGAATGAGTTCCAACTTGAAAATGACGTTCAGTTTGCTATGCAGCGTATCGATCTGCAGGAAGATGATATTAGATTAAATATTATTTTGCCTGAAGAGGCTGTAAGATGATATACTGATAATCATTTATCAAGACGTTTGAAGGGATTGAATACGATGGAAAAAGCTTTATTTGCCGGAGGATGTTTCTGGTGCATGGTCCAGCCTTTTGAAGAAATGGAAGGCATACTGAATGTAGAGTCCGGATATACTGGCGGCCATGTCGAAAATCCAACTTATGAAGAAGTGAAAAGTCAGAAGACAGGGCACACTGAAGCTGTACTGATCGAGTATGATGAAACTCGTTTAACGTTTGATGATCTGCTGGAGATGTACTGGCAGCAGACTGATCCTACCGATGCTATGGGTCAGTTCATGGACCGCGGGGACAGTTACCGACCGGTTATCTTCTATTATAATGAAGCGCAGGAAAAAGCTGCACGGGACTCAAAAAGACGTCTGGAAAATAGCGGAAAGTATAAAGACCCTATTGTGACTGATATTGAACAGGCACAGACGTTTTATCGGGCGGAAGATGAGCATCAGCAGTTTTACAAAAAGAATCCAAGGTTATATGCAGAAGAAAAAAGACAGCGCCAGGAATGGGTCAACGACAGAAAACAGGTGGGCATTGAATGAGACGCTCATTTTATCATTTTGTCAAAACGCTGGCAGATCCTTACAAAAAAGATGACGTCACGCTGTTCGCCAATGCCGTTTCCATAGATGGTACATTTCCCAAGCAATCTGAGGATTATGACGAGCTGTCAGACTACCTTGAGTTGAATGCAGACTACGTGGAGTCAATGACCTTATTCGATGAAGTATTTCAGGAATATAGAGAAACAAACAGATAGGAAACTATAACAGTCGAAGGAGAATTTATTATGAGTACACATATTGAAGCAAAACAGGGAGATATTGCTAAAACAGTTTTAATGCCGGGGGATCCGCTTCGTGCTAAATATATCGCGGAAACATTCCTGGAAGATGTTAAGCAGTATAATACCGTCAGAAATGCGTTTGGGTATACTGGAAACTACAAAGGCCAGGAGATATCTGTTCAGGGAACCGGTATGGGCATCCCTTCCGTTATGATTTACGGTGAAGAATTGATTCAGGAATACGGCGTGGAGAATCTGATTCGTGTCGGGTCAGCTGGCGGGATGAAAAAAGAAATCAAGATCCGTGACGTCGTACTCGCACAAGCAGCGACTACAGATTCTAGTCTGCACCGTCAGATCTTCAATAATCAGGTCGATTTTGCACCGATTGCAGATTTCGATCTGCTTAAACACGCCTACGACATCGGAATGGATAAAAACATGAGTATCCGTGTCGGTAATGTGTTGAGTGCTGACCGTTTCTATAATGCTGAACTGGACAAGCAGAAGCTTGCTGACTATGGTGTGCTGGCAGTTGAAATGGAAGCAGCCGGCCTATATTCATTGGCAGCCAAGTATAATAAGAGAGCACTTGCGCTGTTGACTATCAGTGATCACTTGCTGACAGGTGAAGAAACAACTGCAGAAGAAAGACAGACAACCTTTAACGACATGATGATTATTGCACTAGAGGCTGCTTTAAGAATGGAAGCACAAGCTAACTAAGTTATAAGAAAAGGGGACTCTCATGCAACATGAACCTGATTCACAAAAAGAGACCAGAAAAGTCAGTTTATCTTTATATATCGGATCACTTTTAATCGTACTCGTTGTTGCTATAGCAGGTACTGCTCTTGGGCTGAGCTATTTCGGAGATGCAGCTGAGGAAAGCGATCATTCAGAAACTGAAACGGTACTTGATTTTACTGATGAAGAGACTACACAGCTGGTAGATTTTCAGCCTATCGAGGAAATGTATTCTATACTTATGACTCAGCATCTTGAAGAAATAGACTCACAGACGTTGATAGAAGGCGCACTGGAAGGCATGGCTGATGCTGTAGGTGATCCATATACAGAATATATTGACGAAGTAGAAGCGACTTCGATGGATGAGGATATTCAAGGCTCCTTTGAAGGAATTGGAGCTGAAGTCATGAAGGAAGGCGAATACGTGCGTATCGTCTCCCCGATTGCCGGTTCCCCTGCTGAAGAAGCAGGCTTAATGCCTAATGACTATATTGTTGAGGTCGATAATGAGTCGGTCGCAGATTTAAATATCAATGAAGCTGTCTCTCTTATAAGAGGGCCACAGGGGTCTGATGTCGAGCTTCTCATTTTACGGGGAGACAACATGTTCAACATCACACTGACGAGAGGTTCGATCCCTGTTGAGTCAGTCCGGTACGAACTGGACGAAGACAATCCGACCATTGGATATGTGCACATTACCAATTTCAATTTACCTACCTACGAAGAGCTGGTCGAAGCGATTGAAGAGCTTGAGGACAAGGGCGCGGAACAGTTCATATTCGACGTCCGCGGGAATCCAGGTGGACTGCTGAACTCAGCTATTCGCATCTCTAATATCTTTGTTGAAGATGGAGACCCGATTATGCAGTCTCAGGGAAGAGATGAAGAACCCTTCATTTACGTGGCAGATTCGGGAGAATACGGTGACTTTAAATTTGATCAGCAGGCCGTTCTGCTCATAGATGGAGGAAGCGCCAGTGCTTCAGAGATTCTAGCTGGAGCGATGAGTCAGTCTGCTGATATTCCTCTTATCGGAACACCTACCTTTGGAAAAGGAACGATTCAGAACATCCTTCCTCTGTCAAGCGATGGAGAAGTGAAGTTCACTGCCGGCCGCTGGCTGACAGCTGATGGTGACTGGGTCACTGAAGAACCGATTCAGCCGGATATTGAAGTGGAAATGCCTGAATATCAGAATTTCCTGATCATCAATCCTGAAGAAACGTATCAGGAGGGAGATGTTTCTGAAGAAATCGAAAACATCAACGGCATTCTTGATGCACTGGGTTATGATATCGGGGAAGTGGATAATTCCTTTGATACTGAGACTCAGGCTGCTGTTAAATCTTTCCAGGAAGAAAACGATCTGGATGCTGACGGCGTTGTATCCGGTACGACAGCTAGTGTTCTTATCGAGGCACTTCGCGAACTGATCAATGAGAACGACACACAATATGATAGAGCTGTAGACTTTTTATTAAATAATGAATAAAATCTATAGAGGAAGAAAGTAACGTGTGGAAGTTAATCACCTTATTTTCTTTCTCTATCTTTTTTAGTGTAGAATAGAGCTACAGAGTGAAAAAATAAAGAAAGCAGGGATGACTGTGAGCCACACATCATTTGAACCTCGCAACGAACGGCATAATACGGGCAGAAACAGAAAAAAAAGTTACAAAAAGAAAAGTTTTGCTCAGGAGTTAGTCAGTACATTCTTATATATTATCGTCATTACAGGAATCTTTGTTGCAATTCGAACCTTCCTGTTCGCGCCGGTAAGTGTAGAAGGGGACTCTATGAATCCGACACTTGAGCATGAAGACAGACTTCTCCTCAACAAAGTCTCCAGTATCGACCGGTTCGATATTGTTGTCTTTCCAGCTCCTGAAGACCCGGATAAACAATATATTAAACGTGTGATCGGTATTCCCGGAGATGAAATCTCCTACCGGGATCAGGTCCTTTATCTTAACGGCAGACCGGTGGAGGAGGCTTATGTTGACTTATCACAGGAAAGTGATGAGGTTGCGGCTTATTATAATAGTGACTTCAGCCTTCAGACGCTTGAAGTCGTTGAAGGCGTTGAAAGAGTTCCTGAGGGATCGTACTTCGTTATGGGAGATAATCGGGTCAACTCTAGGGACAGTCGCTCCTTTGGCTTTATCGATATCGATTCTGTCATAGGAGAAACAAGTTTACGGATCTGGCCGATCGACCGCATCGGTGGTCTGGATTGAGCAATGGTATGAAAGAGGATTGATAATGTGGTAATACAGTGGTACCCCGGCCATATGGCCAAAGCAAAAAGAGAATTTACTGAAAAACTGAAGATGGTCGATATTGTCTTCGAACTCGTCGATGCTCGTATCCCTTATTCAAGCAAGAACCCTGATATAAAAGAGATGATCGGAGACAAGCCTCACGTTATGGTCCTGATGAAGAGCGATCTGGCTGATCCTAAGCGAACAGCTGAATGGATCAGATACTATGATGCGCAGGGTATCCCTGCCGTTTCGATCAACGCGCAGCAGGGCCAGGGTCTAAAAGAAGTGATGCAGCTAGCTAAGAAAGTTCTGCAGCCTGTCTTCGATAAACGTGAGCAGAAAGGTCTGAAAATGCGAGCGATTCGTGCAGTCTGTGTAGGAATTCCAAATGTAGGAAAATCGACGCTCATCAACCGCTTTGCACGCAAGAATATTGCCAGAACTGGTAATAAGCCTGGTGTGACTAAAGCACAACAGTGGATCAAATACGGAAAAGAACTGGAACTTCTTGATACACCAGGTATTCTCTGGCCGAAGTTCGAAGATCAGGAAGTCGGCAAGCGTCTGGCTGTTACAGGAGCAATCAAGGATACGCTTCTTCACCTGGATGATATTGCTATATATGCTATGGAATATCTGAGAGATAATTATCCAGGAGCTCTTGCTGCTCGGTATAAGCTTGATGAAGACCTTGAGACGAGTGAATCGATGCCGGAGCTGCTCATGACAATCTCTCATAAACGTGGATTTCGAGATGATTATGACCGGGCATCAAAAACAGTCATATACGAAATACGAAACGGACAGTTAGGACGGTTTACTTTTGAACGACCATCAGATATCAAAGAAAAAACAAACGATTAAAGAAATCAAGGACATGCTGGCTAGCAGCAGGACTCTTTCAGATGAAGCACTGACTGCACTTGAAGCTGATGAGCGAGCTGGTGTGAAGCAGGCTGTCAGAAGCTGGAAACGCCAGGCAGCGAAACAGGCAGAGCTTTTAACTCAGTTTGAGACCATGCAGGCATTTGAAAACCGTGCCTATGAACAGGGTGCTTCTTATATTGCCGGTGTGGATGAAGTAGGTCGAGGCCCTCTGGCAGGACCCGTTGTATCTGCCGCAGTTATTCTCCCGCCGTCACCCGAGCTGATCGGAATCAATGATTCCAAGCAGCTTAGTTTGAAGGAGAGAGAGTACTGGGTAAGTAAAATCAGAGAACAGGCTCTGGCAATTAGTTATTCGGTTGTTCCAGCAGAAGACATCGATCGTCTAAATATTTATCAGGCCACCCGTGTATCGATGACCCGTGCTGTCACAGACTTGTCGATCAGGCCGGATCATCTGCTTATTGATGCAATGCAGCTCGATCTGCCTATTGCTCAGGAGAAGATCATAAAGGGAGATGCCAGAAGCATTTCGATTGCTGCGGCGTCGATTATCGCAAAAGTGACTCGAGATGAGCTGATGTCAGATTATGATACAATTTATCCAGGTTACGGATTCGGTAAGAATGCTGGATACGGAACTAAACAGCACTTGGAAGGTCTTGAAAAATATGGGCCAACGCCTATTCATAGGCGCTCATTCAAGCCCGTCAGTACCTATTTTTAACGTAATTCCGAAAGAAGTCTCCCACTTCTAAACGTATGGGTACGAAGCACCAGTGAAAGTGGGAGATGAATGTCGGTCAAGCGATAGCTTGAAGTTATTTCTCAAGACCTTTTCTTATTAGTTCAAGGATAGCTGCCGTTCTTGTAGGCAGTCCATTTTCTTTTTGGTATGCGTCTACTTTTTCTAGAATAACTTTTGGCATACGTATTTCTACGCGTTCTTTGTCAGACATATACTCACCTCCGACTTGATTGTACGGTATTTTTACAGTATAATCAAGTAACAAAGCGTAAGAGGAGGTGAAGAATATGTTAAAAGCTTATAAGTATCGGCTCTACCCAAATGA
>NZ_FNFK01000078.1 GCF_900101165.1 Alkalibacterium thalassium
CAATGGGTACCACAAGTGCTCTAATTGACCACCCTTACTTTTGAGTTGCGTTTCGACTGCCTTGTAGCGTGCAATAACATCACGAATCGCATTTTGCGTAAGTTGGGATTTTAGACTAAACGTCTCACGAACTGTATGATAGATTTCTTTGTGAATACTAAATTGCTTCAAGTTAAAGTTGTGGTTAAAAATCCATTCGGAAACAAAAT
Source organism: Alkalibacterium thalassium (assembly GCF_900101165.1). Lineage (GTDB taxonomy): Bacteria > Bacillota > Bacilli > Lactobacillales > Carnobacteriaceae_A > Alkalibacterium > Alkalibacterium indicireducens. Next base: position 210 of record NZ_FNFK01000078.1, read on the forward strand.
TCAAAGATCTGGTATACGTATTCATCGTATCTTTAAAGGTTTGAACTTGTTTTTCATCCGGAAAGATTTGTTGTTTAGCTGTAAGTGTAATATCCATATCCCAAAACCTCCTTTCACTAAATACATTATATTATAATTAAAAGTGAAAAGTTAACAGAAAGGACTTCTATAGTGAAAAAAATCTAAAGAATTGAGTTTCACAAACCCACCAATTCCTCACGGCACTAAAGTACCGAGTTTCCTTGGTGGTGAAACTAGATGAAATTCATTGTCAACATCAAAATAATCAGAAACATTATTATTCTTAAAGGTCTCTCTTTGTCTATCTAAAATCTTCCAAAGCATCTTCTCGGACTTTTCATCCATCACACCGCACAGCTCTGTCATCACTTCTTTTTCTACACATTCTCGAATAAAACGTGCCTGCAATGCTCTACTCATATCTATTCTGGATACATACGTTCCTGACTGAGGAAAGGTAAAAATCAGATTCTGTTTTTTCAACCGCTTCAATGATTCTCTGATTGGCGTTCGTCCCACTTCTAGAAGATCGATCAAATGAGATTCTGAAATTTTCTGACCTGGATACAAATCAAGTTTGATAATCATTTCTCTTAAAACTTCATACGTCTGGTCCTGCAAAGTGATAGTCTGCATAAATACCTTCCTTACGTTAAATATGTCATACTTGTATATTAATATCATAAATATATCACATCTGAACAGTCAGTGGCACCATTTTATGAAAACCCCATCATTATTGTCCCGCCTGTCTTCTCTAATATTAAGACTTGCTTTATCGTTTTCCTCCCGATCTTTGAATAGCAAATTAATCTGCATCTGTCTATCAGTACATCTATCTCATTAATCACACGTAAGAAAAAAGCTAGATTTATTCAGAAGGAAGATCTTCTAAACAAGCCTAGCATGTTCATAGTGCACTATAGATCATATCATTCGGATGACCAGCAGCTTTAACGTCAGCGTGCTCCGCCGCCTCCGCCACCCATGGCACCGCCCCCACCACCGATGGAGGTCGATCCGCCGAAGCCACCTGAAGATGAGTAGCCTCCATTTGAGTAGCCGCTGTGCATACTGCTTGAAAACACATGCAGGCCTGGATAATACATATAGTAGTGCGGGATATACTCGATTTCCTGTTCTGCCCAGTCCGGCATGATTGCTTCAATAGACTTGATCACTTCTTCTTCTTTTCCATACAAGCCTGCCCACATCAGGAATGACTCTTCAGGAATCAGCTGTTTATAGCTGAGTGATTTGTCCTCACCTAATGCATTTAGATGATTTTCAAACTGGGTCAGATGATCGTAAAGCCTCTGACCTTTTTTTGTAATCGATGTATACGGCAGTCGTGCAGTCAGGAAAGAAACAGTATCTTCCTTGATATACCCCTCTGCAATCGTCAGATCTCTGGAGTCGTCAAGAAGCTGCTTATCAAGCTTGTGAAGTTTGTCTGCCTGTTTTTGAGCCCATTTCTTCATTTCTTTACTGCTCATCTGGTAGCTGCTGTCACTAGCTTCGATCAGAGAATTCCAGAGTTCTGCTTCAACTGTTGATCCTGCCAGGTCTTGCTGTGATTTCCTCTCAAAGGTCTCCGGAACAAAAGTCAGACGGGTCTTATTTTTTCTGCCTTCCTCGCCTTCTTCTATAATCAGACATTTTTCCTTAGACCATTTCAGTAAGAAGGCAAAGAAATAATGCTCAACCGTTCCCATCTTCAGCTGTTTCAGGAAGAAGGCAACATCTGTAATATCACCATCTTTGTAAGGAATCTCTGTGTAATACATCCCTTTGTTCCGTTTGCGTTGCTCGTAGAAATTAGGGATTTTCCCGCCATCTTTTTTCAGCCGTTCAATTTTTACCAGAACGGCTAATATAGCTAGTACAAACGCTACCGATGCACCGATAATAACAGAGATGACTGTCCCACTCAGCCCTCCTCCACCCGCATCTCCACGTCCAGGATCCTGCTCTATATCCTCAACGACTTCAGCAAGGGTTCGTTCATCATAGTATGACAGCAGGAACGGATCATTAAGAAACTGTACAATTACCGAGACATTCTGGTTGTCTTCCAGTTCAGCCTGAGTATAAGTACGGACCTCTCCATCAAGCAGATCAATCTGTCCCTCATAACCGAATCCCCAGATTCTAGTCATATCCTGAGTGAAATCGAATGGCCCGCTTATATCGATCGTCAGATTTTCAGGAGGAATGTCTCCAAATGTATTGAAATTCCAGTGCATGGACTGCCCGTCTTCCATCTGTCTGACTATATTGCTAAGAGTATAGGTCACTACATACTCGTTACGCCCATAGTCTCCGATCCCCCATATCAGTTCCGTTTCAGACGAACTGTTATCTATGCCATATGATCCGGCTTTATCTTCTCTGGAAGCATTGGAATCCCAATCAGTCTGTTCTTCCATACCTTCAACGTAGAAGTCGATGACTTCCACACCATCGGTCTCTTCTATGACGATAAAGAGTTCAGTTCCTTCTTCCATAGTCATGTCCCGTCGTTCAGTAATAACGGCCGTCCCGTTTTCGAGCAACTGGACATCAATAGTCAAGTCGTGCATTGTATTTCCCTGTGCGTGTACCGGACTAGCTGAAACTATACTTCCTGTAATCAGCACAACCAGCCAACCTACCCACCCATACTTCATGATTGCTCCTCCTTTTTTCTCTTTTGCTCGTCAATTGTTCTGATTTTCCGATTGACCAGCATCAGTTTCTCCAGTTTCCCGGACTCCATAAAGTCCCGTCCAGTTCTCCCTGAAGCTGCTCTTTACGTGTTTTCTGTTCTCTAATCAGATCTGCTGCTGCTTTAAGGAGTGCTTTCTGTTTATAATCCCGGCTTGAATCGAAAAGCTGCTCCAGTTCCCTGATGATCCAATCCTGTTCATCCATCTTCTTCCACCTTTCATTCATGATAATTATCAATATGCATGCGCAGTTCATCCAGTTCCATTCGGTTGTCTTCAATATGTTCAATCACCTGCTCGATTATAAAATCAGAGTGATCAGTCCTCAAAGTTTCAGTCGCGGTCTCTTTCAGTGCGGCAATTATCCACTCTTCGCGAGGTTTGAGAGAATCCGGTTTTTTCAATGTAAGATACTGTTGATAACGGATCAGCAGTCCCATCCGCTCCTCTTCACTCATATACGCATACTGAAAAATAGAGAGCGGCTTGAGATAAGTCATACCGGTTTTTCTAGCCACCGCTTGGAACGGCTTGGTCAATTCACTGATACTGTACCCTTCCTGTCCACCCGTCTGGTACTCCTTTTCTGAGAGACCTATGGACAGGACGAGTCCCAGTTCTTTGTCCTTGAGCTTGTCCCCTCTATACCCGAAAGCAAAATGTTCGGTCAGAACCTCATCTTGCCAGTGCTTTAAAAGGGGGGGAGACGAATACCAATAGAACGGAAACTGAAAAATGATCCGGTCGTGAGACTTAAGCAACTCCTGCTCATGTTTTACATCTATGACTCCATCAGGGTAAGTTTTTTCGAGCGGATGAAGTGTGACCTGCTCCAGTGAACGATCTGACAGGGCCTGAATTAGAAACTGCTGGCTGCCGGATTCATCTATGCTCGGATGGCTGATAATGACTAATGTTTTCAAATCTATTCTCCTTCCCGTTCAATCTATGGTATCAGTATACCAAAAAGTCCTTTCTCAGAAGTGAATTATTAGAATTTCATTTTTAAAACGCGTACAATATGGTTAGAGAAAACAATAAGGAGGCAGAATATTATTATGAAGAAAATTATCAATCAGCCGGATCAGGTCGTTGATGATATGCTCAATGGATTGGCATATGCCTACGACTCGCTGGTCAGGCGTGTACCTGACACAACTGTGATTGCGCGGACACTTGACCCGTCTGGAAAAGTTGGGCTGGTCAGCGGCGGAGGAAGCGGACATGAACCCAGTCATGCCGGGTTTGTCGGCAAAGGTATGCTTTCAGCAGCTGTGGCCGGGCAAGTCTTTACGTCCCCTACACCTGATCAGATTCTTGAAGGCATAAAAGCGGCAGACGAAGGTCAAGGCGTTTTTCTTGTCATCAAGAACTACACAGGTGATGTCATGAACTTCGACATGGCAAAGGAACTCGCTGAGCTGGAAGACATCGAAGTCGATTCCATTGTTGTTGATGACGACATCGCTGTAGAAGACAGTACATTTACAGCCGGCCGAAGAGGAGTCGCTGGGACAGTCTTCATGCATAAGATTCTTGGAGCGGCAGCTGAATCAGGTGCATCACTCAAAGATATCAAGGCACTGGCTGAACAAGTAAATGACAATCTGTATTCTATCGGTCTGGCACTTTCTCCTGCAACCAATCCTGAAGTGGGCAAGCCGGGATTCGAGCTTGAAGATAATGAAATAGAGTTCGGAATCGGCATACACGGAGAACCTGGATACAGCCGTGAGAATCTGAAACCATCGAAAGAACTGGCTGAAGAATTTGTATCCAAACTAAAAAAAGAAGTAGACTGGTCAGCTGGTGACAAGTTTGCAGTGATGGTAAATGGAATGGGTGCTACTCCGCTGATGGAGCAGTTTGTCTTTATGAACGACATCAGAGCTTTGCTGGATGACGCCGAAGAACTGGATCTGGTCTACAGAAAAGTCGGCGATTATATGACGGCAATCGATATGGCAGGGGTTTCCTTGACATTACTGAAAATAGAAGATGTACAATGGATCGACTACCTTAATGCACCTGTTGAGGTCATTGGCTGGTAGATAACTGGAAGGAGCGTTTAAATGGCACAGACAGAAAAATGGATAAAAAGTTTCGAACACTTCAGCAAAAAAATAACTGATGAGAAAAGTTTTCTCAACGAACTCGATTCTGCAATCGGGGACGGGGACCATGGAAGCAACTTGACAAGAGGTGTAGCGGCTGTCAATGAGAAACTGGAGCAGCAAAGCTACGACAATCTATCAGACCTTTTCAAGGACATCGGAATGGTCCTCGTAAGTAAAGTCGGTGGAGCCAGTGGTCCCTTGTACGGCTCAGCTTTTATCTCCATGGCCAAACAGTCCAAAGAATCAGATGACATTTCATCTCTCTTGTCCTCCGGTCTCGACGGTATAACCAAACGGGGTAAAGCTGAAACAGGTGAGAAGACGATGGTTGACGTCTGGGCGCCGGCAGTCGATGCATTGAAGGAGGGGACACTTGATCAGTCAGTGATCGACAGTGCTCTGGAAAGCACGAAAGACATGAAAGCGACTAAAGGGCGGGCATCTTATCTAGGAGACCGCTCAATCGGTCACATCGATCCCGGGGCACAATCGAGCGCCTATTTCTTTGAAAGTCTTCTGGAAGCGGGTGTGACTGATGAGTAAATCCTATGGTGTGCTTCTCGTCTCTCATGTTGAACGTGTCGCAACCGGTCTGAAACAACTTCTGGACCAGGTCGCTTCCGACGTGACGATTAAAACAGCAGGTGGAACTGAAGACGGCGACGTCGGGACATCCTTTGATCTGATCAGTGAGACTCTTGAATCCTTCGAAGAAGATCATATCCTGTGCTTCTATGATCTGGGAAGCGCAAAGATGAATCTGGACATGGCAACTGAAATGACTGAAAAAAATGTGGAGATTTTAAACACTGCCTTCATAGAAGGAGCCTATACAACAGCTTCACTGCTGCAGGCTGATGTCCCACTGGATAATATTAAAGAACAGATCAGTAAGCTTGTTATAAAAGAGTAGAAAAAGCAACCCGTCCTGTTTACTCAGGGCGGGTCGTTTGATTATAACCTCTCTCAAGCAGCCAGTCATTGATTTTCCCGGCGGACACTTCGGCTGACAGTTCAGTTGTATTCAGCTTGAGGTAGCTGACTTCCGGAAGCTTGGCTTCAACTTCTCCCTCAAAGGAATTCAATCTATGCTTTTCCATACTCTGAAGCAGCTCCGCTTCGGAAAAATCCACGTCTCTTTTCGATGGCTTCATTGACAGACGCAGCTCACTTTTATTACGTTTGAGCCGAACATCAAGATCCGCTTCAAGTTCGATAAAGAATACATTCCCACCGGCGGCGAGAAAAAGCGACGACCAGTTCCTCAGGATGTCCCAGTCCGAATCCGTATCAAAGCCTGCGACTACCGTAAAGATGATGCCATGAGTGACATTTGATTCAGGATGTTCAGTAAAGGCTTTGAACAGGTCATACCTGACGACTTCAGACAGACGAAACGTATCACGTGTGTACCCCAGAAATCGGGCAAACAGATCGATCGTTTCATGATTGAACAGAAGCCTGGCATCAATCTTCTTCTCCAGAGCTTGTCCTACAGTCATTTTCCCCACAGCCTGCGGCCCGACGATCAGAATCAGATCCATATCAGTTCCCCCTATGCTCCAAGGGTTACTGTCAAATTTTTTTGTTCTTAAAGGTCTATAACCGTTGTTCTATCAAGGAAAAGACAAAAAACACTTGCCCCTCCCTCATTTATCGGTAAAATAGTAGGTATCCGACTACCAAACTATCCCCAGAAAGAAGGAAAAGCAAGTGCTGTATACCCCTATTATAAACTGTCAGTTTGAAATTATCTACTATTGCCTGAAAGAAAATATCAGACAACAGGAAATGCTTGAAAAATATCGTGAATTGACCCGTTCTCTTATCGAAGAACGTAATCGTTGGACAACGCACTCCCGTGCTCCGACCGTATCTAAACCACTTGACCAGCCCTATCCTCACATGGAG
>NZ_FNFK01000095.1 GCF_900101165.1 Alkalibacterium thalassium
GGGAAGAAAAAGAAACTGAACGCTATTCGGACACTCAATGATAAAGAAGCGAGAATCATGCAGGATATTAATCATAAGATTGCCAGACACATAGTACGGTTTGCGAGAGACACGAACTGTGGCACCATCCATCTGGAGAATCTTTCCGGCATTCGCCGGACCTCAAGACAAAGAGGAAAACACACAGCGATTCTGCATAACTGGACATTCGCTCAACTAACAGACTTCATTGAATATAAAGCAAGAGAAATCGGTATCGTTGTTAAAAAGGTCAATCCAGAGTATACCTCTCAGACTTGCCCGACATGTAAGGCCAGAAATAAAGTAACTGACCGAACGTATCAGTGCGGGTGCGGCTACCGGGGGCATCGGGATAGAGTGGGAGCTCTGAATATCGCCCAAACAACCTAACTCATATGGTCACAGTATGAGTGCCCATGGAGCTATAGGCTCTGCCATGGGAGGGGTGATGGCACACCCTTAAACTTAAGGCTTGAACAAAACAGAAATGGCCTGCGTTCGACAAAGCACTTAAGAATCCCACTGCTTTAGCTGTGGGAGTGTCAACTCTCGAGTTTAGTTTCGTATTCCTTTAATCAGAAATTTAGTTTAGTTCATCAGAGAAATAAGATCTGAAATGCATTTTGACAAGACTAGAATGTAGTTCACTATTATTTTTGATGTGTGAACTACACCCATCATCTTACTGATTTAGTTCGCTTGACGAATCAGGTTGCGAACTTCATTATTGAGTGTACAGAATGAAGTTCGCTGACAATCTCAGGGCTGAACTGCATTCTCTTAGATTGAAAAAAGCAAAGCAGGATCGGCTGCTTTGCTTCTTATATTATATTATTCGTCGTGCAGGTTGTATTCTTCAATAATCAGCTGGATACCTTCGTCCACTGACCGGGCCGTACGTTTTTTTCCGGACTTAAATTCTACAGTAACAGGTCCGTTACTCTTCTGCATGATCTTCCCAATTACCTTCTTTCTGACGACCAGTTCAAGTTCCGTATAATCTTTAGTATTTTTAGCTGTCTCATTGATTTCAACTTCTATTTGTTTATTGCTGCGCTTTGCCATCGTACATTCCTCCACTATCTTCACTGACATCCGTCTCATAAGTGTACTAAAAACAGGATCCAAGAGCAAGGTTTACTTATCCGGTATTGCTCAGTAATCACAAACGTTATTTTTGTCATATCCCTTTGTTTAGACTATAATTCAATTAGCTACTAAGAAGGGGATAGTATAATGAGACTTGTACGCTACAATCTATCGAAAAGTTCAACAGAGCGTTTAGGTATCCAGTTAGAAGACGGGATACTGGAAATGGACAGGTTAGCTGATCATTTAAACTGCCCCATTCCGCTGACGATGAGAAAATTGCTTAAGGATCACGACAAAGGTATTGAGCAGCTGATGGCTGTCCTTGATCGCGCGAAAGAGCTTCATTTTGACATGAGTCAATATCTATTGTCTGAATCAGACTTCCGCTACCTGCCTGTCATAGGCGATCCCGAAAAAATTCTCTGTGTCGGATTGAACTATGTCGATCACGTCAAAGCCACCGGTGCAGACGTTCCTGTGAACCCCGTATTTTTTAACAAATTTCCAAATGCATTGGCAGCGCATAAACAAGTTATCCCGCTCCCTGTTATTTCTCAAAAAGTCGATTATGAGGCGGAACTTGTCATAATGATCGGGGATTACGCTAACAGTGTGAGTGAATCAGAAGCTAAGAAAGCCGTTCTCGGCTATACTGTCGGTAATGACATAAGTGAAAGACAGTATCAGTTCCAATCCTCACAATGGATGATTGGAAAAACTTTCGACTTTTTTGGTCCAGTTGGTCCTGCCTTAGTCACTAAAGACGAAATTGAAGATGTCAATAATTTATCGATCCACACTAAGCGCAATAACGAACTGGTGCAGAACAGTTCAACATCCAATATGATATTTTCTGTAGAGAGAATAGTAAGTGAAGCCAGCCAGTACATGACGCTAAAACCGGGGGATCTGATTTTCACGGGAACACCTAGTGGCGTCATTGTCGAACAGAAGGATCCCAACTGGCTGAAGTCCGAAGAAGTAGTGGAAATTACTATTGAGCACATTGGGACTCTATGTAATCAAATGATTTAAAATGGAACTGGTATACAAAGAATGATTGAACTGAAAAAGAGCTGGCCAAATCGGTCAGCTCTTTTTCAGTATCTGCTGACTTAAGCTTCTCAGGATACAGCTATTATAAAAGAAGTGTGTGGAACAGCTCCACTCACTCCTTTTACTTGATTTTTTTAATTATCTTTTCCTTCAAATGCACGTGTATGTTTTGATACAGTTTTTCTATCACCAGGCTGGAACGGGAATCTTAGTCCAATTGCGTGTTTAGCAATCTTAACCGAGTGGTCAGACATTCTCTCCAAGTTTGATACGATATCTACAAACAGAATTCCGTCTGAAGGACGGCCTTCACCGCTGTTCAGGCGCTGAATGTATTTACGGCGGATGTCTTCTTCCAGGCGGTTGACTTCTTTTTCACGCTGAAGTACTTTTCCGGCTAAGGAATAGCTGTCTTCTATGAAAGAGCTGATGGCTTCTTCAATGTTCTGCTGAACCAGATGGAACAGTGCAATTAGATCCTCATCATAAAAGATTTTTTCCGGCTCTTTCAATCCTTTAGATTTAGCTGCTTTCTTGCTTGCTTTGACGGCTTCGTTGACATTGCTGATAATATTTTCCGAATGGTCTCCGATACGTTCCAGATACTTGGTGATGTCCATCATCTGGGAGTGTTCTACGGCACTTTTGACCGGCAGATCCTCCACCGAAATTTTCATCAGATATTCTGTCAGGTTCATGTCGATTTTATTAACGATCTCTTCTAAATGAAGGGCATTGGCCAAATCTTCATCCTGCTGTTTCTGATAATACTTGAACATTTCCTTGTATTCCTTAACAACGAAATCCCCCATCTGACCCAGTTCCAGCTTAGCCTGGTTTAGGGCTACCGATGGTACAGTATTGATGATCGAATGATCCAGCGTAGTGTCGTAGTCGATGATCGAATCATCACCAGGGATGATTTTAGTGACTAGTCTCGCCAGGTGGTCAATAAACCACATCTGAATGAGTACGTTGACCACATTAAAGAGTCCATGAGCGAATGCAATTCTCATTGCCGGATTCAAATTGAAAATCGGTGTGACTGCATAAATTAGCTGAGTGAACGGTCCAACAATCATTAAAATAACTACGGTACCAACTAGGTTAAAGATAACATGAGAGGCTGCTGTACGCTTAGCAGCAACACTTGATCCTAAACCAGCCAGTACTGCTGTGATCGTGGTTCCGATATTACTTCCGAAAAGGATCGGCAGTGCGCCCTCAAGAGCGATTTGACCTTGAGAATAGAGTTCCTGCAGTATTCCGATACTGGCACTGGAGCTTTGTACAAGGAAAGTGAACAGTGTTCCTATTCCTACACCTAGTGGCAGGTTTTCAGAAAGGCTGATCATCAGATCTCTGAAAGCTTGCAGGTCTCTCAACGGATACATGGCGTCCCCCATGAGCTCGAGTCCGAGGAATAATGCCCCGAAACCGAATATTGTCTGACCAATCGTGGCAATGATCGGTTTCTTCGAGAAGAAAATCATAAATGATCCAACAGCCAATATAGGCAGTGCATAGGCTCCTATATCCAGACCGATAACGAACGCTGTAATCGTTGTACCGATATTGGCTCCCATAATGACCCCAATCGCCTGCCTCAGTTTCATAAACCCTGCGCTGACCAGTCCAACAGCCAGGACCGTTGTCCCGGATGAACTTTGAATCGCTACTGTAACAGCAATCCCCGCAAGAATTGCCCGAAAAGGTGTTGCCGTAAATCTGTTTAAAATCTCTCGTAAGCTGTCACCTGCTGATTTCTGCAGGCCGTCTCCCATAAATTTTAAACCGAACAGGAAAATACCCAGTCCACCAAAAAAGGTGAATAGTAACTGTTGTATGTCCACTCATAACCCTCCATCTTAATATTTAGAACAAAAATAAATACCAGAGTGGCTGCCTGTAAAAGGCCGATCATCATAATGCCGCTCCGGGTAGTATAGTTATTATCCTAAATCTAATTGCCGTTAAAATGAACCACAATATTTCAAATGAGAAAATTTTAATCGTTTACAGAACGATTTATTCCTGTTATCCAACCACTAATACAACGCTTACATATGACCGTTAAGCTAACTTTCTTTATTCACGAATTTAATAAACGTCAAAACAGCTAATCATTCGCATATAAGTGATTTACTCAAGTTTTGCAGTTAAAAAATAGCCTTTGACCCTTGGTGTCATTGACTTGGTACCGATTATTATGCCGCTTTTGATATTTGATTCAGCTGATTTTCTTTTAAAAATGGCTTGAAGAGTTCCGGTAAACTATCAAAGATGGTATCTAACAAGTCTTGAACATGTTGTTCAGATAGTACTAACTCGTTCATTAATGTTTCTTTCAGACAGGCCATTACGAGAAACAGCGATTGCGCGAATCGAATGTTCTCCATTTCATCACAGCACAAATAAAACAGCTCACCGATGGTGCGCGGATCCTTCTCTTCACGGGATATTAAGGCGAACATCATATACC